>JBPXJX010000357.1:0-7561 GCA_051715525.1 Bacteroidales bacterium | reverse complement strand
CGACGCTCTTCCGATCTTAACTAGCTTATTTTCCTGACTAAATAAAGTGTTTGAGCTTAGCATAAAAGCTAAAATTATTAACCCAGCCTTCTTTGCAGGAGATTTAAATGCATTGATTGTAATAGTTCTAAATAATGATTTTTTGTTGAATATAGAAAGTATAATAAATATGAAAAGGAGAATGTAGCCAATGTAAGTAACCATCATTCCTGCTAGATCTTGGTTAACCGAAAGGATAGTGCCTTTCTCGTCCTTATCGTATGATGATTGGTAGAATCGGTAACCCCGATGTTTGAGGATATGATTCATGAATATTGAGTATGGCATTTCAACATTCTGCTCTTTATCGATTAGTGTAACCTCACTTTTGTATGACGATGGGCTATTTGAACCAGGATAGCGATCAATTATAAACTTATCAAGCCTAAGTTCGAAAGGTAATTTAACCTCTTTAGGTCCATACTGTACTTCAACAATGTTTTCCCCATCATTATAAGATGCTTTGCCATCCTTATCGACCCAAAGATTTAGCATTGATGTTTTAGAACCTGTATTTAGTTCAAATTCAAGTACTCGCTGGAGCATTGCACCTTGCTGCGCTTGATGATTTAGTGGCCTGATAACACCTTTTGGGCTTAGCTTTTGTACTACAAAATTCATGATACCAACAGAATAAACCTGCATAGGTTTAATTACATGAGGTTTACCTTTCTCAAATATTTTACTTTGCTGGTTCATCATGTTTACTGCAATTACATCATGAATTGATTGGATGTAAAAGCTATCTTTCTCAAAAAAGACATTGGCATCGAGTGAATCGGTTTTTGAAAAACCGATCACTTGACCATTAATCTTTATACTTTCTCCTTCTTTTAAATATGTCGCTTGACGTCCCATCATTTTCCCTGTTTGCATAAGCGAAATTATTGGTTCGCCTTGAGGATCGTCAATTAGCGCTTCGATAGCATTAACAAGGTATTTCGAAAGTTTGAGGGAGTAATTAGTTTTGTTAATATTAACCTCTTTATTGTAATCATCAACCGATGAATGGGTTAAAACCATTGCCTTTTCATTACTGTAAAGTAACTCGCCAGATTTATTGATAATTCTAAAATGCAAGTAATTTTCAGCAGATGTTGCCATTGATTGTGATTCACCTTGACGAATATGTATTGAACCATCGAACCCAAAATAACGGGTGATACCAGCACCAATAATGATAAGAATAAAAGATAAGTGAAAAAGTAGTATTGTAAGCTTTTCTTTTCTGTATAGTTTGCTAATGAATACTTGGCCTAAGAGATTAACTACAAGTAATAATAATATGAGTTCAAACCAGGTTGATTTGTAGAACCATTTTTGTGCTAAAACAGCACCAAAATCGTTTTCAACAAAAGTTGCAACTGCCATTGAAAGTGCAAACACTAAAAATAAAACCCCCATAAACCAGGGGCGAAACAAAAACAATGAATTCTTATTCATGTCTAAGATTTTTATTTGATTGATATTATTAAACAAGGAAAGGAGAGAAGTGTTCTATTAACCATTCTCCGATATCATGATTAGCTTTTGCTTATCTAGAATTTTTATTCTTGAGCAGCTCGATTCGATAACGCCATCGTCTTCTAAATCTTTCAAAATTCTAATTACGCTCTCCTTGGCCATATTAGTAAAATCGCCCAGCTCTTGGCGGTTAAGAATTAAATCAAACTCATTAGATTCAAAAACTTGATTGGAGAGGTAAAGAATTGCGTCAGCTAAGCGTCCTGGCATTTTCTTTTGAGTAAGGCCAATTAGTTTGTAATACATATTTAAAGATTTGCTGCTTATATCAGCTATCAACCCTTCGGCAAATGCGCTATTTTGATGCACAAACTGTTTTAATAATTGCATATCAATAAAGCAGGCTTTAACATCAGTTAAAGCGGTTAAGGTGAAATGGTGCCGCATATCACCATAAGTACCTGGGCCTGAAATCATAATTCCAGGCTTTGCTATCGATATGATAATGCTTTTCCCATCTAACCCTTCAAGGAATATTTTTCCCATCCCTGAAACAAGAAAAATTACAGATGAGGTGGGCGATCCTTTTTTGAATATAATTTCGCCAGGTTTAAAACTTGCTTCATACCTATGGTTTTCAAGCATCTTAACCTGCTCTTCGGTTAATGTCTTGAAATTCTCCCACTTATGAAGGCAGGCACCACAAATGTTTTCTAATTTCGGCTTTTCCATGTACATGCTTAGTATTTTAAGGCAACCAAAAATATACTTTAATCAAATATAAAACATAAAAATGATATATGTCATCTTTATTATCGGTTATTATCAATATAGAATCTGATATCAATCACTGTTAAAATTAACAAGATACTAGTGTTAATTTCTCTTAACGCTTTGGAATATTCATACTTTTACATACCGAAACTTAAAACCAATTTTATATGAAAAAGTTCAAATCCCTATTTATTTATTCTTTAATGCTCTCAGGTGTAGTGTTGTATTCCTGTGAGGGTCCTGCTGGTAAAGATGGTGTTAATGGTCAAGATGGCATCGATGGTGCAACAGGTACCGCACAATGCCAAGTTTGTCATAACAAAGATCAAGATATGGCAATAAAAGTTGATCAGTATAACGCCTCGTTCCATGCCAATGGAGAAAATGCAGCTTATGCAAATAGAACGGGTTGCACTAAGTGTCATACAAGCCAAGGGTTTGTTGATTTTGCAACAACAGGAACTCCTGCTGCAAGTTACACCAACCCTCTTCAGCAAAACTGTTACACTTGTCATCAAGTGCATAAAACTTATACAACAGCAGACTGGACTTTAACAACAAGTACAGCAGTTGTATTAGAGCACCACACTGGTACAGATGCTACAAAGTATACCTATAATAAAGGCAATAGTAACCTTTGCGCAAATTGTCACCAAGGAAGAACTCTATCACCTGCTTTGCCTGCTGTAGGTGGTGCTGATGTTAATCTTGCCAATAACCGTTGGGGAACTCACCATGGACCAATGGCTAATGTTCTTATTGGAAATGGTGGCTACGAAGTTACTGGTAGTGTTTCATATTCAACTAATGTACATGCATCAATTACAACAGGTTGTGTTAATTGCCATATGGCAACTCCTTATGGAACTATGGCAGGTGGTCATAACTTAGGTATGGTATTCGACCAGCATGGAACAGAATTATTGAATATAACTGGTTGTTCTCCTTGTCATGCAAATGGCACAACAGCTGAGCAATCTGCTTTAAGGTTAAAGGTTACTAATTTCCAAGCAACAACACAAACTCTACTTAATACCTTGGAAGCAAAACTTATTACTGCAGGTATATATGATGCTGCTACAGGCTTGAATAAATTAGGTACTTTTTCAGCAAATGTTGCAGGAGCTTATATAAACTATCAAACAGTTAAAGAAGATAAGAGTCTTGGTGTTCATAACCCACAATATACAAAAGCTCTTCTTCAGAACGCAATCGATGCTCTTCCATAATTTTCAATGAGACACTAGTACTAATAAAAGGGGAGGCTTGTTAGCAAGTCTCCCTCTTTTATTCTCGTTAGAGTATTTAAAATATCATTTATTTACTTTCTAAAATAAAAAACCGTCCCTTTTGGGAACGGTTTCATTTAGAGGAAAAGGTTAGCTATTTTTTCAAGGTTCTCATATAATTAACAATCTGCCAAACACCTTCATCGTCAATTTTTCCTTCGTATTTCGGCATATCCTCGCGACCAGTTTTTGTTTTGAAGAAGAGCTCGCCGTCAGGTAGCTTTTGAAAATCGGCTTTAGAGAAGTCACCAGGGAAAGTCTCAAGGCCTCTTGCTTTAGGGCCATCGCCTAAGCCCGCTTTACCATGACATGATGCACAATTCTTGTCGTATAGCACTTTACCTGCCTTAACGCTTGCATCATCCGTTTTTACAGGGTTTTTCATGGTTTTGAATTTTTCAGGAGCATCCCAAGGCTTTGCCTTTTGGGCATTAACAATACTAGCAACGGCTAGTAGAATAGTTAATGTAAACAGAATTTTCATTAATGTTTTCATTGAACATAAAATTGGTTAATAAATAGTAAACAAAGAATGGAAAAACAAGTTCGATAATAAGGAAAAAAAAACCGTTCATATCGAACGGTTTTTTATTTTTTCTAGTGGATTATTTCTTAAAAGTTCTCATGTAGTTAACCATTTGCCAAATGCCTTCATCATCAATCTTACCTTCGTATTTTGGCATTTCACCTCTACCAAATTTGGTTTTGAAGAAATGGTCAGCATCAGATTGATTTTGGTACTCAGCACCAGAAAAATCACCAGGGAAGGTTTCAAGACCACGAGCCTTTGGACCATCACCTAGGCCAGCTTTTCCATGGCATGAAGCACAATTCTTATTGTATAACATTTTACCTGCATTTTTGCTAGCGTCATCAACCTTAACAGGGTTTTTCATTGCTTTAAATTTTGCAGGCACTTCCCATGGTTTTGGTTTTGCTTGTTGTGCATTTACCGAAACAGAAGCAACCAATATTACCGCAAGGGTCATGAAAAATAACATTTTAAAAGTTTTCATAGTATAACCGATTTTAGTTTTATGGTTTATTACAATTATTATGCAAATTATTACTTTTTAAACTCTTTGTAAATATTAAAGTATCTTTTTTTTAGTGCTCATCTGATTCATGATAACCAGTAATCATACTCTTAAAAAGGGTGTATGGCTTTGACCCTAAAGTACAAGTATAAATATGAATAATCATGAATATTGATAAAAAGAAACCAATTGTAATGTGAAGAACGTCAGTAAGTATTAAACCGCTAACGCCAAAAATTGCTTTAATGGTTATTTCAGGGAAAAGCAATCCTATGCCAGATACTATTAAAACAGGCATTCCTACAAACATCGCTAAAACATATACAATTTTTTGAAGTGGGTTGAATTTACTCTCCTCGGTTACAGGGTAAGGGTGTTTATGCCCTTTAAACATACCCCATGCATAGTATTTAGTTTGGATAATTAGCTCTTTCCATATAGTTTTCCAGTTGATTTTGTAATGAATTCTATTATGAGTGAGCATGTTTCCAATAACATAAATGATATAGTTGAAAGTAAGTACAACCGCAGCAAAATTGTGTAATGCTACTGCTCTGTCGAATCGCATGATGAATTTGCTAGTCTGAATGTCGGTATACTGCATGCTTATGCCAGTAACTATAAGAATTATAAATAGTAATGCATTTAAAACATGCCAAACCCTAATCCATTTAGGGTATAGGTATAATTTATGGCTCATTTCTTCTTTGGTTTAACTTTGTTAATAGCTCTGAAAAGAATGTGTACACCAACAACACAAAGTACTAGTGAGAATATAACGATACTCCAGCTATTCAAATACTCATTTCTATTGGCCCCAATAACATATGACTGGTTCAAGAGAACTCCATTAAAGAACCCATCTTTACGTTTCTCTTTGGATTGAAACTTGTAAAGAGAGGCCATAAGAATAGAGTTTTGTGAGTGACACTCATTGCAACGACGAACTGCGCTGTCCTTTGGCATGATTAAATGCGAAACAAGAATGCTATCATTTGATTTTGTGTGGCATTCAATACATCTTACATTTTTAAAATGCGCTGCTTGGTTCGGTAGCCAATCATGCGTTTTCAATATGTTAATCTCTTCTCTATCAGAAAGAAGTTGAAATCTATCAAAATCAGAGTGGCAATTTAAGCATATAGCATTGTCGTAAGCAATAGTCTTTTTAAGATTTGCTGTATTCCGAATAGATATTTGATATGAGTGTGGATTGTGGCATTTCCAGCAGGTAAACCCATCTTTCTCCATTTGGAAATGAGTACTCTGTTGGTATTCAGCATCTATTTCCTCAAAATGAAACTGAGCATATTTTGGATCATTACCATGACAATCTAAACATCCGTACATTTGCTCCATTCTTAGCTCACCTGCATGTGGAAACTTTTGGTATTCTTCGGAATGGCAATCGGTACACTTAAAAGATTTATGGTTTGATTTGTAGAAAAGTTCGCGGTTGATAATACGATCAACATTCATGCTTCGCCTAATATTTGTTCCAAGGTTCTCATTGGTGTACTCATACACCCTTTGACCGTGGCATCTTAAGCAGCCCTCATTCTCTTTATAAAACTCCGACACATACCCTGTTGTATCTGGCTTCCACTCCTCTTTCTTAAGCTTAAATGCAAAAGAAGTACTGGTGAAAGCATTCACCAGTACCAGAATTGAAATATATTTAATTAACCTTAAATTCATTTAAACTATTTTTAGAAACGAACGGTAATGTTAAATCCGAAAAGGTATTTTCTTTTCTTAAAATCGTTTGTGTTTAAAAGTAAATCGTATTGGTGGTTAATCCGATCAAAATTTGCTACAAACACTTGAAAACAGTGGGTTGCTGTACCAATTTCCCAGCCAATAGCTACGTTTGGTTGAGGTTGTTTTGTATCATAAACTCCGTTAACCATTATTGAATCTTGTTTTGTAAGCACCTGGTCATATTCAAAGATTACCGAATGAGATCCAAAAACATTGTAACGACCACCAGCCGAAATAGATAAGTTCAAGTTTTTATAACCCGTTGGAACAGAGTTAAAGTAAAAGAAAGTTGGTGCAACTTGCATTGAGAATTTTTCGCTAAATTTTCTGGCAACGATAAGCTGATGTAAATAAGATAACCTATGAATTTCTTTAAACCTATTTGTTGGACCATATGCACCTGTTGAAGTATCTCTCAAACCGATATTAACATTTCCAAAATAGGTAAGAGTAATAGGCATGCTATTTGACTTTGTTTGCTCTAGAATTTTGTACTTCCAGTTGATATCCATTAACTGATTGGTTCTAGTTGTTCCAATTCCAACCATTATTTTATCCGTAATACCAAAGTTCAAGCCTAATCTGGTATTGGCAGAACCAAATATTCCATATAGATCATGAATATTAACAATTTGGCTAAACCTGTGCTGAATTTGAAGTTCAATGGCACCTTTAAAAGGGGTCATTACTGTTTGGTTATCAATCAGAGTAACAGCTTCGAATGTATTTTTTACTGGTTTATCCTGAACCTCGGTTTGCTCTTCTTGTCCAAAAGTTGGAGTTATTAACGCCAACATCATTAATGCGAAAAGTATTTTTTTCATCTTATTTAGGTTTAATATTTTACTTACTTTCAATATCATTTGTGGCTCCCTGTGCAATCCATGCATAAATTTTGTTTTTATCCTCAATTGAGCACCTAGATTCATGAGATCCTGATAAAAGTTTTGTATAGATCAAGCTCGATTCAGGGTTGCTAGGGGTGATAAACTTTGCTTGATTGATAGATGTCCATGTAGTTGTTTCATCAGTAAAGTTTAAAGCACCACTCTTATGGCAGCCATAACAATTTGAATTAAAAACTGGGAAAATCTCATTTTTAAAACTTACTGGAGTTTCAACGTCGATCTTAGGAGGATCCCAAGAATATTTATCACATGAAACAAGCACTATTGCTGTTAAAAAAAGAA
Source organism: Bacteroidales bacterium (assembly GCA_051715525.1). Lineage (GTDB taxonomy): Bacteria > Bacteroidota > Bacteroidia > Bacteroidales > Tenuifilaceae > UBA8529. The sequence goes on along the minus strand of JBPXJX010000357.1, from coordinate 7 downwards.
TGCTTAC
>JBPXJX010000356.1:0-4997 GCA_051715525.1 Bacteroidales bacterium | reverse complement strand
TCGACCCCTGCAAAGGGTTCGTCAAGTAAAATAAACTTAGGGTCTAGAGCAAGTGCACGAGCAATTTCAGTGCGTCGTCTTTCACCACCAGAGAGTTGAATACCCAAGCTCTTACGGATTTTTGAGAGGCTGAACTCGCTTATTAATGACTCAACTTTTTCTCTTTGATAATCCTTGGGAAAGTTTGTCATCTCAAGCACCGACTTAATATTATCTTCTACGCTAAGATTTCTAAATACGGATGCTTCCTGCGCAAGGTATCCAATTCCGCGTTGCGCCCTTTTGTAAACAGGCTCGTTTGTTATATCATTATCGTCGAGGTAAATGCTTCCGGCATTTGGATGAACAAGCCCAACTATCATGTAGAATGTTGTGGTTTTTCCTGCCCCATTTGGACCAAGCAAGCCAACGATTTCACCTTGCTTTACTTCAACAGATGCACCTTTTACAACAGTTCTTGCTTTATAGCGCTTTACAAGGTTATTGGTGTGTAGCCTCATCATAATTTTGGATGTTGAGAATAATTGGGTAAAGCTAACAAATTATTATAAAAGTTAGAATATTATTTGCAAACCTGCTCTAATTCCAAATTTCTCAATATTTGGATGGTCGAGGTGGGTTAACCGCCAAGTAGCATCTACTCTTATGACTTTAAAAATATTTTCAACGCCAATGCCAACTTCTGAGTAGGGGTCCGTAACCTCATTCATGCCACGAGGGAATTCCATTACCTTTTTGTTTGCATCGCTGATTGACCCAATTAAGAACTTGCTCGTAACCACTTCGCGCCATTTAAGTCTACGCATTAAAGGTAAATGGTTTAGGAAAAAGCCTTGAAAGTGATGCTCGAAGGTTAGGCTACTATACTGATCGGATGCAAATTCATAGTAGTTCATCATGTTAAATGCGTACCTGTCGAATGCATAGGTTTCATTCCCTTCGTGTAATTGAAGCAAAGGGTAGGGTACAGTACCAAAAATTTTTCCTGCATCAATTATTAAGCGGCTATAGCCTATTGGGTTAATAGTGAATTTATGATAGTAGTTGAAGTGTAATTTAGTGTATGTGTATTCACTCCCCATTATCCCTTTAACTGAGCCTGTTACCTCAAAATTCAATTCAGGGTATTTACTACCAAGACTCACCCTTTGAAATTCGCCCGAAACAAACCTTTCATCCTTTAAATACCTTGTATTAAGCGTAAGGCTAAAGTTTCTGATGTAACTTGGGTTGTAACCATCTGGTATTCTTTTAAATGGGATTGAGTCGGAGGGGTAAATGTCTTTGAAGTTAAAGTTTAATGTGTTTGAGAAGCCGCTAAACCACTCCCTTTGGTAATAGCCCGATAGCTCGTTTACCAAAGTTAATTTATAGTTTGGGTTGCGCCTTAAAACGGAGGTTAAAAGGTTATCTTCTGTTAAGGCATACGGGCTTTGACCAAGCTGCTCAATATCCGATTTGTATTCAATATTTAATGCTTGGCGTGGCCGCTTTTTAATAATGTATAGAGCTCCAAAACCATACTTTAATCGATTGTCTTTATCGCCATAAGCCAAAAATGATGAAAGCATTATCTTTTTACTAAACTTATTGCTGGTTCTACCCGATACTCTAAATCGATTACCCTCAATTTCGTTAAAGCTGTAAGTTTTATAGTAAGGTCCAATCTCGAAATAACCTATTACATAATAGTAATTTACAAACATGTTAATAATGTCGAAGAACGTTTTATACATTGGAACATTTTGGACCGAGTCAACCATCTGGTAAATCCCAGCCTCTTTTTTTGTAAGCTCGAATGGGCGAGTATTTTTCCAGTATTCTTCGTTTTGATTTAATGCACCCTCCTGAACAACCACATTTGTGGGTATTGCTTTTATGGTGTCATTTATTGGTTCTTGCAACCTAACATTATTATAGGCTGTGGTTTTTCGACCAAAAAACCCAGTTGTTTTATCGGTTAAATTAAAATCGACGAATAGTGTAAGCTGTTTTGGAAACCAAACGGTATCGTTTAGCTGCTGGTATTCAGCGCTAGCAACCATATCGTTAACAAAGTTTAGGTTCACATAATCGGCTAACCTTACCTGCGCTTTAACAATAGCCCAAGTTGTATCATTTACCCAGAAATCGCCTGTGAAAGTAGGCTCCATTTTTCGTTTAGGCTTAAACGATATTTGGTAACACCATTTGTTTTCAATAAAAGCGCTGTCGATAAGGTAATATTTGTAAAAGAATAAACCACCATCGGCAATTGGACTGATAAGCCCCTGATCGAAAACATTTATATAGTTGTCGTAGATATTTATTTTTTGATAAACTTTACCAGTGAACTGGGCAACGCTTTCGTTCTTTACCCCAGATATCTTGGTCGCTTTTATAATCTCTTTGTCAATTTTAGGCGAGCGTTGGTAATGGCAATCTGATATCGCTTCTGAAATGAAAATGGGAAGATATGTTTTGCCAGTTATTGCATTGGTGTCAACGTAATCAAAGATGAACTGAAACTGGTTAAATATTTTTTTCTTTTTCATCTCCTCAGTTACGTTGTTGAGGTCAATCTCAATTTTGTTATAGCTCTCGTAGGTGTAAGCCTCGAGCTTATCGGGGTTGTTCTTTTTTTTGTTTTTGATGATGTTTCGAAGGATGGGATGGGCAGGGTTCTCGCCGGGTACTATTGTTACTCCTTCTAGTTCAACTGATGCTGGTTCTAACTCAATGTGCAATTCTTGATATTGACCTTTACGAATGGCAACGTTTTTTGGGTCGTAACCAACATACGAAACATATAATGAATCAGTTGCTACACGGGTTTCAAGGAAAAATTCGCCCTTTGAGTCAGTAATTGTACCAACAGTTGTGCCTTTAAACGAAAGTGTTACAAACGATAGTAATTCTTTGGTTACGGCATCCTGAACCTTCCCTCTGATTTTTGTAATCTGTGCTATACTCGTTTGGGGAAAAGCAAGGAGTAGAAATGAGAAAACTAAAATCGGTGTTAATATTATATTGTTTTTTTTCATGTACAAATAAAAACGTGTAAGTTATTCTTTTGTTCTTTTTTATTGATAATGTTACAACCTAATTTTAATAAACCCTATTAAAAAGTTTTAAATAACTTCTATTTTCTTTTTAACTATTCTTTTTGAAACCATAATGCTAACCTCAAATAATACCCAAAGTGGAATTGCAATCAATGTCATACTTAATACATCAGGCGGGCTAATTATTGCTGCTATTATTAGTATAACAATAAATGCATGTTTTCGATATTTCTTTAAGAAATCGGGAGTGATTAGTCCAATTTTAGTTAAAAAGAAAACCAAAATGGGCATTTCAAAAACAAGTCCAGTTACTAACGATAACGAAGATACTAATGAAATATATGATGAAAGATTAATTGTATTCTCAACCTGTTCGCTTATGCTATAGCTGCCCAAGAAATCAACTGAAAAGGGTGTTATGAAGTAATACCCAAAAAGAACCCCAATAATGAAAAGCCCCGATATAATTAAAACAGCCCCGCGAGCCTTTTTGCGTTCCTCATCGTAAAGTGCTGGGCTAACAAATTTCCATAGCTGATAAATTATATAAGGAAATGCTAGGATTAATCCGGCGTAAATCGATACCATAACGTGGGTGTTGAACTGCCCGGCCATATCGATATTTATCAGCCTTAATGGTTTTGAGTTTATACAAAACGATGGAGAATCGAGCAGTTGGGCAAGTTTGCACATGAGCTTATTGGTGAAAAACTCAGGCGATTTTGGGCCAAGCAGGATTTCATCAAAAACGTATTTATAGCCAATAAATGCAGCGCTTGCAGTTATGCAAATTGAAATTGCAGCGCGAACTAGAACCCATCGCAACTCCTCCAGATGACCCATAAAGGTCAATCCGCTGGCACTCTCTTCTTCTGGCTTATTTTGCTCCTCTTGTTCGGACATAGCTATACTATTCCTTCTTTTAGAATATCATGAAGATGTATCATCCCAGCATATTTGTTGTTTTCGGTTACAATAAGTTGGGTGATTTTATGTGACTCCATTTTGTTGAAAGCGTTAACAGCCAGCTCATCCTTCTCAATTGATTTCGGATTTGCTGACATAATATCCTTTGCTAATAGGTTTTCAACCGAGTCGTTTTTTTGAAGCATACGTCGTAAGTCGCCATCAGTAATAATGCCTGCTACAGTATTGTCAGGGTTGAGAACGGCAGTAGCCCCTAGCCGTTTTGATGTCATTTCGAGGATAATAGTTCTTATCCTGTCATCAAGGTTTACTTTTGGGGCATTAACATTTGTAAAAATGTCAGAAACTCTCATGTACAACTTCTTGCCAAGCGAACCCCCTGGGTGAACCCTAGCAAAATCATCCTGGGTGAAACCTCTCAACTTAAGTAAGCAAACGGCCAAAGCATCACCAATAACCAATTGAGCCGTTGTGCTTGAGGTTGGTGCAAGATTATTTGGGCAGGCTTCCTTATCGACAGTGGCTTTAAGGATATAGTCGGATTGTTGGGCTAGATAAGAGTTTGTACTCGAAACAATTGCAATTATTTTGTTGCCTAAATTACGGATAAGTGGGATTAGAACTTTAATCTCAGGTGTACTTCCGCTTTTCGATAGGCAAACTATCACATCATCGGGTTGAATAATACCTAAATCGCCATGAATCGCATCGGCAGCATGCATAAAAATAGCTGGAGTACCAGTAGAGTTAAGAGTGGCAACAATTTTACTTGCAATAATTGCACTTTTCCCAATTCCTGTAACAATTACCCTTCCTTTTCCGTTATAGATAACCGACACGCTTTTTTCAAAATCATCATCCACTAAAGCAGCAAGTTTGCTAATGGCCTCGGCCTCGGTTTTGATGGTTTGAATGGCGAGTTGCTTAATATCTGTTGTCATGTTTTAGCTAATTTTAACGTCTTTTTATCAAAAACTGAAAAAGACAGGGTTTATTAAAGAAATTCTTAAGATCGGAAGAGCGTCG
>JBPXJX010000355.1:0-9266 GCA_051715525.1 Bacteroidales bacterium | reverse complement strand
TCGGGCTGATATGTCCTCAATTAATTGAACGAAGTGGGAAATTTTACCAATTGGAGTTAAGATTGCCTTTACTACAACTTTACAATAAATGTAGGTTCCATCTTTTTTTATAAATCGTTTTTCGATACTGTAGCCTAGGTTCTTCCTAACTATCAACTCATTGTAAAACTTCATCTCCATCTTGTAATCCTCAGGATGGGTTATTGAGTCCCAAGATTTCTGAATAAGTTCATTAGCTTGATATCCTAATATCGTACAAAGTTTATTGTTAAAAGTAATCCACTCTTTTTGGGGTGTTGCCTCAGCCATTCCGATTAAATCGGATTCGAAAAATAAACGGAATTGCATTTCACGTTCAGCCAAGGCCTTTTCAGCTACTTTTCGTTTTGTAATGTCTTGTGAAATAATGAATATTAATGGTTTACCTGCAAGGGTAAACTTAACAAATATACCTTCAGCAAAGAACTCTTCGCCATTCTGTTTTTTATGAACTCTAGATTGAACTCTGTGCGATCCGTTTCGAAAAGCGTGATCAATTGCAGAATAGGTTTCATCTACCTCAGCTGTTATTAGCGAGTATGGTTTCCCAATAATTTCGGTTCGTTCATAGCCATAACGCTTTTCGAAGGTTTGATTAACATCTACAAAAGTTTTAAACTCAGGATTAATTACGCAAACTGAGTCGATGTTTGATTCGAAAAGTGCCCGATATTTTTCTTCTTTCTCATGAAGCTGTATTTCGTATTCCTTCATCTTTGTGATATCGAGTAAAAGTCCAATAACACGAACTATTTTACCGTTTTCTTCAACAGAGCGACCCCTTATTAGCAAGTAGCTTAAGTTTTTGTTTGGAAGTAAATGTCGAAGTTCAATCTCAAAATTCGAAGGTTTTTTAATTGCAGTTATTATAACCTCTTCAGCAGTTTTGATATCATCGGGGTGGAATAGGTTTTTATACTCATCGATTGTTCTTGGAAGTTTATTGCTTTCAATTCCAAGAACTTTGCTTGCTGATTTTGACCAGGTAACTACATTATTTTTAATATCATAATGCAAGCTGGCAATACTAGCAATTGCTTGTGATTCCTCAATCATATCTTTACTCTCACTAAGTTCTCGCTCTATAAGCCCTTTTTGCTCAATTTCTTGAAAAAGTTTTGAGTTAAGATCTCGGAACGAATTTACTTGGCGAGTTACCTCTTCTTCAACATTGCTAAACGATTTCTTTAATGATTCAAATGCTAATCGTTTCTCTTTTACTGCAACGCTTAAAATAAGAGCCATTAAAAGAAAAAAGAGGATAAAATAGTAGATGTTTGATGCATTTATGAATTTACTGTTGCTGAAAAAAATCCCATGGCCTGTGCTTGCAGCATAAATGGTAATTAGGTAAAAAATTAGGATGCAGAACGACAGTATTTTAGAATCTTTCCGAAAGGCAATAACAAAGATTGTTGGAAACACTAGATATTGTATTGGGAATGAGTAGGGTGGTTCGGTAATATTTAGAATCTCAAGAGCATTTGGCGTAATTAATAACAAAAGGAATAAAGCAAGTTCCCAAGAGAATTTTAGAGATGAAAATATATCTCTAGTTTTGAAGCCATTGGAGAATGATATGAATAATGGAGAAATGGAAATTATTGATACAACAATGCTTAGCCATGATAGGTTAATGAGCATATATAGCGAAAGACTTAAGTCGGAATACCCAGAGTTTATTAATAGGTATGAAATCGTAAATGCTTGAGGAATAGGAGCCAGTAAGGCTGTTATAAAGAATCTAACTAAGCCATTATTTTGCTCAATTAACGAGTTCTTATTGTTAACAGTTTGTAATGCTTTAGATATAATAAATAGAGTTAGCCCCTCCGATAAAACGAAAAGTAATGAGTTTTCTAAGTTTAACTGAAGAGAAGATAACGAGGCAATTAACGTAATTACTTGCCAGATTATAGTTCCAATAAAGAATCCAATAAAAGATTTGTTGCCTTTCACAATAACAAAACCAGCCATCAATCCTGTAGTTAAGGCATAGTAAAATGGAAATGAGGTGTCTTTAACTGAAAGCGTAGTGAGAAGCGCAGCAATAATATAGATGAAAGCGATAAATAGATTATCAATAAACGATGTGATACTCATATTGGTTCGGAAAGTTCCCATTGCCTAATTTTAATTATATGAGTGATACTATTATTAACAAGCCTTTTGATGTTTTGTTGTTTGTTTTATAAATATGTACATTTTATCATAAAAATGATATACCTAGAAAAGAAAATAGATTAATTCAAGATGCGGATGCAAATATCTGACTTTAAAAGTGATTGTTGATTTCTTTTTTTATCTTTTTTCAAATTTTCATTCAATTTTATATTTGGTTTTTATTTTTTTATTTTAATTTCAAACTTTATTTTAATAGCATGTCTGTAATTTCTAGTCATATTTGGAAAGACAAGTTATTTCTGATTGTAGAAGATGATCCTGCAAGTTCCATGTTGTTGGAGATTATTCTTTCTAAAACAGGAGCTAAACTTCTTTTTGCCGAAAGTGGTGAGAAAGCTATTGAAATTGTACGCAGAACAAGAGGAATAGACTTAATTCTACTTGATATAAAGATGAGCGGCATTAATGGACTTCAAGCTGCTGTTATAATCAAAGGCATTGCGCCAAAAATTCCAATAATTGCACAAACTGCTTGCGTAGTTTATGGCGATAAGGAGAAGTGTTTGCAAGCTGGCTGTTCAGCTTATATTCCGAAGCCGATAATTGCCGAAAATTTGATTGAGATGATTGAGAAGCAGTTTGGCTCAGCTGAGGCTAAGGAAATTTTTAGAGACCCATTCTGCTCAAATTAGCACATTACACTCTACCTCTTCCAATACCCCTTTTCTTTATTTATCTTTACCCAAGATTTTTATAAAATGGATTTTAAACTAATTTCTGATTTTCAGCCCACTGGCGATCAGCCTGATGCCATTAAACAGCTGGCTGAAGGCTTTTTGAATGGTGAGCGTTACCAAACTTTATTAGGGGTTACAGGATCTGGTAAAACCTTTACCATTGCAAACGTTGTTGCTAACCTTAATCGTCCTACATTGGTACTAAGCCATAATAAGACGCTAGCCGCTCAACTTTATGGAGAGTTTAAACAGTTTTTCCCTGAGAATGCCGTTGAATACTTTGTTTCATATTACGATTATTACCAGCCCGAAGCGTATTTACCCGTTACCGATACGTATATCGAGAAAGATTTATCTATCAATGATGAGATAGAGAAGTTAAGGCTTAGCACAACCTCATCGTTGCTTTCTGGAAGGCGCGATGTTATAGTGGTTTCGTCTGTTTCATGTCTATATGGAATAGGAAACCCACAGGATTTCTATAACAGCACAATTCGTGTTAGGGTTGGGCAAAAGATCAGTCGTAATCAGTTTCTACGTCAGCTTGTGGATAGCCTCTATTCAAGAAATGAGGTTGAGTTCAAGCGTGGCACTTTTCGTGTTAAAGGCGATACTGTTGATATTTTTCTCGCCTATGGAGATACTGGTATTCGTGTGGTTTTTTTTGGCGATGATGTAGAAGAACTTGAGATGTTTGATCCTATTAGCGGTTCGCGTATTGAAACTCTGCCTGAAGCAGTAATTTTTCCTGCTAATATTTTCATCGCTGCCAAAGAGCGAATGAATGCTGCAATTATTGAAATTCAGGATGATTTAGTTAAACAGATTAACTATTTCAAAAGTATAGATAAAGGCTTAGAGGCAAAGCGCATTCAGCAACGTGTTGAGTACGATTTAGAGATGATTCGTGAGTTAGGATATTGCCCCGGAATAGAAAACTACTCAAGGTATTTCGACGGTAGACCATCGGGAATGCGCCCTTTCTGCTTGCTCGATTACTTTCCAAAAGATTTTATAACGGTTATTGACGAAAGCCACGTTACCATTTCTCAGATACGAGCAATGCAAGGTGGAGATAATTCGCGAAAGCATACTCTTGTTGAGTACGGTTTCCGTTTGCCTGCTGCTGTCGATAATAGACCGTTAAAGTTCGAAGAGTTTGAAAATCTGATTGGCCAATCTGTATTTGTTAGCGCAACGCCAGCAGATTATGAACTTCAGCAATCGCAAGGGGTTATTGTTGAGCAAGTTATTAGGCCTACAGGCCTTTTAGATCCAGTTATTGAGGTTCGCCCTAGTTTAAATCAGGTCGATGATCTAATTGGCGAAATCAACCGCTGTGTAGCCCTCAATGAGCGTGTTCTTGTTACAACATTGACCAAGAGAATGGCTGAAGAGTTAGTTAAATACTTGGTTAAGTTTAATATACGATGCCGTTATATCCATTCTGATGTTGAAACCCTTGAAAGAGTCGAGATAATGGAACATCTTCGGAAAGGACTTTTTGATGTTTTAGTTGGAGTCAACCTGCTTCGCGAGGGTTTAGATTTACCCGAAGTATCGCTTGTTACTATACTCGATGCCGATAAGGAAGGTTTCTTACGATCTGCTCGTTCGCTTACGCAAACGGCTGGTCGTGCTGCACGTCATATTAATGGTAAGGTAATTATGTATGCCGATAAGGTTACTAGATCGATGCAAATAACCATCGATGAAACCAATCGTCGTCGTGAGAAACAGCTTAAATACAACGAGGAGAATGGGATAACCCCTACTCAGATTGTAAAAGCACAAACTTCTGTTTTGGGTAAAAATCGAATTAAATCTCAAGCCATAAACCCTTACAAAGAGCCCGAAACAATTGATTATGCAGCCGACCCAGTTGTTAAATACATGTCTGATGATGCACTAGCCAAGGCTATTGAAAATGCTAAAAAATCGATGGAGAAGGCGGCAAAAGATCTCGATTTTATTGAGGCTGCGCGGTTTAGGGATGAGATGTTTGGGTTGCAGAAGTTGAAAGATGGTAGAGGGAAGTGAGGCTATAGGCTTTTAGACTGTAGTAAGGTAATTTCAAAATATAATAAAAGCCCTTCTCAATTGGGAAGGGCTTTTTATTATTTACAATATAATATTATTAGAATAGGAAATTTAACCCAATATAGGTGCCAGCATTCCCATCTTTCTTATCAAATACTCTACCATGGTCAACGGCAATGATGAAATTCTGATTCATAACAATCCTTAGACCACCGCCATAGCTCATGTGCAGTTTTTCATTATCACTGCTGAAATAATCCTTTGTAGCACCAGGTTCAGAAAATTCTTGTTTTGCTTTAGCACTTGCTTTATCGAAGTCGATATCTTTTACAACCTGTCCTCCATCAATAAAAGTATTTAGCGATAGGTAGAAGTTTTGCTTAATGAAGTAGAACTTTGCAAATTTCCAGCGTAATTCAAGGTTTCCGTATGCAATACCATCACCAACAACTCTATTTCTAAGAACACCTCTTAACGTTTTTGATCCACCCAATCCTTCGCTAGTTGCACCTTTGAGGAATAGGGTTGTCATGTTAGGCTGAAGATAGAATGGGCAATCGCCAAGAAGTGTGGTTTGATATCCTATCCGATATACAAATGAAAGTTTCTCTCTAACAAGTGTGAAATACTGCCTGTGAGTGATGGTCAGTTTAACGTGTTCATACTTTTTCCCAATGCCCATAAATGATGGAGCGTAGGTGATAACCGCTTCAGACCAAATTCCTTTCATGGGGTTTGGCTCATTATCGCGGGTGTCAATTACAAAACCTGTTTTAAGATAAGTCGCAAATCCGCCATCCTTTTCTTCAGAATTGATGATTCCCCAATCAACATACCTTTGAAACAATCCACCATCTACATCTGGAAGTATATCAGAACCACTCTTACCTTTATTTAGCTTGTCTACATCAACAGTATCGATTTGAAAATTATATAGACCAATACCTGCAACCCAACCAAATCTTTTATTAGTGAATTTCCCTTGAATATCAGTAGTGAAACGGGTTAATTTCCTATCGTATTTGTAGAAAGCTCTACTTTGATAAATGGGAAGTGGTTGAGCATCATCAGTCCACTTCTCATTATAAACAGATTGGTAACCGTTAAAGCCATAGAAATCATAGGTTTTATCGGTCAAATAGGCTAGGTCTGCAGTGACCCTTAGGTTCGGAATTAGATATTTTGAGTCGTAAAAAAGTCTATTAATACCGCTACCTTTAGTGTATCTCGATACTTCAGCATAAATTGAGTGTTTATACTGAGGGTATGTTGTTCCATCTCCATAATTGAAAAAGTTAACTAGGGCACCATACTCAAACCCTAGATCAGTATCAAAGGCTACAACAGGTAGCCCACCAACATTCCAGCCTGTTTTGATTTTTTCCTTTTTAGCTGTTTGCTTTAAAGTGTCGGTTTGCGCCGAGCAAACTACAGTTGCCATGGTAAAGGCTAATGCGAATGTTAAAATCTTTTTCATAGTTTGATGGGTTAGTTAAGCAAATATATGATTATTATTGAGAGAACAAAAGAGGCTTGATACATCAAGCCTCTTGTTAACATAATTAATGTGATTTAGACTTGCTAGAACCCGTTCAGCTTTAGGTAGATTGTTGGTATTAACAATAAAAATCCTGTAACTATAAGAATAAGCATTAATGGGAGAAACCATCTGAACCATTTGTTGTAAGGAATTTTAGCAATACTTAGTACACCTACCATTACTCCTGAAGTTGGAGTTATTAGGTTCGTAAAACCTCCACCTAGTTGGAAGACAGTTACAGTAGTTTGGCGGCTTATACCAATTAGATCGGAAAATTGCGACATTAATGGTATAGTAAGTGCTGCTTTGGCTGAACCTGAAGCAATTATGAAGTTTAATAAGTTGTAAAAAATAAACATAATTGCAACTGAAACCAATTTGCTATATCCCTCCATTGCGCTTGCTGAGTAAAATAAAAGAGAATCAATGATTTTACCTTGCTCCAGAATAACTACGATACCGCTTGCCAAACCAACAACGAGTGCTGCCGACATAATATCCTTTGCCCCTTCAATAAATAGGCGCGCAATTTGGTTAGCATTCTTGCCAAATGCAGCACCTGCACAAATACCCATGACAAGAAAAAGCGATGCAATTTCTTTAATGTACCATCCGTATCCCATTACCCCTATAATTAGAAAGAGGATCGTGAAAAGTAGAATGTTGACTATTAGTAGTTGGGCTGAATGTTTCATGGCAAAGTAACCCGATAACAACCATATTCCAGTTGCCACAGGGATAATTGGAACTGAAAACGTACTTTGCCCAACTGATAAATGAGTAATTGGATAGTAAAGTGAAGCTATGGAAAGGACCAATGCGATTGCTCCAAAAATCACCCACGTTATAGTCATTGGTTTAGTTTTAACTCCATTCTCTTCGTTTTCGTTTTTGTGTCGCCAGTATTCATCTGTTTCGTAAACAGGCGATTTTCTTGGATCTTTTTTAATCTTATTAGCGTACCATAAAACATACCCAATACCAATTGCATTTATTACAATCCAAATTATAAAACGGTACTCAATTCCAGTGAAAAGAGGTATGCCAGACAAACCTTGCGCAATACCAATTGTGAACGGATTTAATAAGGCGCTCGCAAAACCAAGTCCTGCTCCTAAGAAGCACATGCATATACCAACTATGGAGTCGTAGCCCATGCTTATTGCCAAAGGAACGAATATTACAACAAAAGCTATTGTCTCCTCGCTCATGCCTATAACTGCCCCAAAAAAACTGAAACAAACCATTATAAGTGCGATTACTAGATTGTTAACTCCAATCATTTTGAGTGGTTTGAAACGCTCTAAACGTTTGGTAAAGTTTAAGAATGAATAAATGGCTACATCAAGCGCCTTGCTTTCATTCATCAACCAAAACGAGCCGCCAATCATTAATATGTAAAAGATAATGTCATATGTTCTTTTCATCCCTTGAAAAATGGCAGTAAAGATTTGCCATGATTGTCCTTGGTTTTCAACTTTCGTAAACGATCCGGGCACTATAACCTCACGGCTAATTCCATTTACATCTTTAGCAACACGAGCAAATTCGCCACCAGGAATAACCCATGTTAGGATGGCTGCTATTACTATTAGCGAAAAAATAATTACATATGTGTGTGGGAATTCTCTTTTCTTTTTCTCTTTTTCCATAGCGATAAGGTCATTTTTTTTGATTTGCCAATTTAATCAAATATTTATTATGTACCCTTATAGTAATGCTTTCCCTTAACTTAGCTTCTTTTTTGGTTGTCGGTCTTAAATTAGTTAATTTCGAAGCTCAAAAGTTGAACTATGGCTATACTTATAAAGAATATCAAAAAACTTGTACAGGTTGAAAGTAAACCAAAGAGTTGGGTTGCTGGTGGCGATATGGCAAAAATTGAAACTATCGATAATGCATTTCTTTTTATAAATAAAGGTGTAATTGTCGATTTTGGTGAAATGTCCAATGCTCCAAAGGTTGGCAAGGATGTTGAAACCATTGATGCAACGGGTCGAATGGTATTCCCATCGTTTTGCGATTCGCATACCCATTTGGTTTATGCGGGTAGTCGCGAAATTGAGTATATCGATAAGATTAAAGGATTATCATACGAGGAAATAGCCAAAAGGGGAGGAGGGATCCTTAATTCGGCTAAACGTTTGCACGATGCTTCTGAGGATGAACTTTATAACCAGTCGTTGCAAAGGATAAATGAAATAATATCGCTTGGAACGGGTGCTGTTGAGATTAAGAGTGGATACGGTCTTACTACAGAAGATGAACTAAAAATGCTAAGAGTCATCAAGCGTTTAAAGGAAACAACGCCAATTACAATAAAGGCAACTTTTCTTGGTGCTCATGCCGTTCCTGCTGAGTATAAAGGAAAACAGAGCGAGTACGTTGACTTGATTATCAGCGAGATGATTCCCATGGTAGCATCTGAAGACTTAGCCGACTATATCGATGTTTTCTGCGATAAGGGTTTCTTTACAGTTGAGGAAACTGATAGAATGTTGATCGCTGGTATGAAATATGGCTTAAAAGCCAAGATTCATGCAAATGAGTTGGATTATTCTGGTGGAATTCAGGTTGGAGTTAAATATGGAGCGCTTTCAGTTGATCATCTTGAATTCACTGGCGACGATGAGATTAACTGTTTGCTTAAATCTGAAACAATGCCTACGTTACTTCCAGGTGCTGCATTCTTTTTAGGTATGGTTGATCCTCCTGTTCGCAAAATGATTAACGCTGGATTACCTATTGCCATGGCTTCGGATTATAATCCAGGCTCATCACCTTCG
>JBPXJX010000354.1:0-3547 GCA_051715525.1 Bacteroidales bacterium | reverse complement strand
ATAATATAAAGTACAAATATTCCAATAAAAATATTAATAGCTACTGTTCCTCGAATTAGCATGTAAATTTGATAGAGTAGGAATGCAACTAGAAATATATCTATTACATCGAGTACGCGAAAAGGAATAAATGTAAGTATGAATAAAAGGGACATTATCTGTTTGTTGGTTGATTGTTTAAAAATTCAGTAAGTTTAATTACTTCAACAGCTTCTTTAACATCATGTACTCTTAGAATTCTTGCTCCGTTTTGGATGGCAATCGTGTTTAATGCTGTTGTCCCATTTAGAGCATGGCTTGGGCAGGTTTCCAGAAGTTTATAAATCATCGATTTGCGCGATACTCCTGCTAAAATTGGTAACTCGAATATTTTAAATGATTGAAGATTTTTTAAAAGGGTATAATTATGATCGGCATTTTTTCCAAAGCCAAATCCAGGATCGATTATGATATCTTTAACTCCTAATAGCTTAAGCTTTTCAACCTTTTGGGTAAAAAAGCCAAATAATTCTTTAGTGATATCGTCTTCATATCTAGGATTATCTTGCATATTGGTAGGAGTGCCTTTCATATGCATAAGAACATAAGCAAGTTTAAGCTCGGCAACAGTTTGAAACATTTTATTGTCGAGTTCACCTGCTGCGATGTCGTTAACAATGTCAATTTTAAAATGTGAACTTATCGTTTTAACTACATTCGAGCTATAGGTGTCAATGGAAATTATTGTTTCAGGAAATCGTTTTTGAATAACCGACAATGCCTTTGTTAATCGTTTAATTTCAGTTGCCTCATCTACAGGCAATGCACCTGGCCTTGTAGAGCATGCCCCTATGTCAATTATTTTGCCCCCTTCGGAAAGTATTTGCTCAGCACGTCGTGCAATTCTAGAACGCATTCGGTATTGGCTGCCATAAAAAAAAGAATCAGGGGTAACATTAATTACACCCATTACTATAGGCTTGGAGATATCAATGATTCTTCCATTACTTAATAACGTTTGCCTTCCGTGAAATAATGATTCAACCTTTTCCATTTTTTTCTATCTTGCAAAGCAAATAACTAATATTTCAAATGCTAATTTGGGTTAAAAATAGTAAAGTTTTATCACTTATAGGTAAATTTAGCGTTTGAAAAGTATCGACATTAAAATTAGGCTAAAGTATTAATATGGCATTGATCGTTATTGAAGGGCTCGACGGAGCTGGGAAATCGACTCAAATACGTTTGCTTACAGAGTATTTAAAAGGGAAGGGGATTAAGTGTAATTACCTCCACTTTCCACGCATGGATGCTCCTTTTTTTGGTGAGATGATAGCACGATTTCTTAGGGGTGAATTAGGAGATGTTAATCAAGTAGATCCTTACGTTGTTGCTCTCCTTTACGCTTGCGATAGGATGGATGCTTCTAAAATGATTTCGGAATGGCTCGATAATGGCGAAACGGTTATTCTCGACCGCTATGTTTACTCAAATGTTGCATTTCAGTGTGCTAAGCTGAGCGATGAATCAGAGCAAATTAAACTAAGAAAATGGATAGTTGACTTGGAATTTGATTACTACAAAATCCCAAAACCTGATTTAAATCTTTTCCTCGATGTACCATTCCAATTTACAGTTGAACGTTTAACCGAGAATCGTAAAGGCGAGGATAGAGATTATTTGAAGGGGAAAGAGGATATACATGAGAAAGATTTGGGTTTTCAGGAGCGAGTTCGACAGATTTACCTTAAACAGGAAGTACTCGATAGCTGTTTTAAAGTTGTAAAATGCTCCGATGCAACAAATATGGTTTTAAATCCACAACAAATTTTTAACCTGATTATGGAAAGAGTTGTTCCTGTAATTAGTTAGAGTTTATGAAGTTATTAAATAGGCTTGTATGAAATACATATTAATTATTAGTAGATATCTACTTGCAATTTTATTCATCTTTTCCGGATTTGTAAAAGGTGTCGACCCATATGGATTTGCTTACAAACTCGATGATTACTTTAGGGCTTTTCATGCCGATTTTTTTCAACCGCTCTCTTTAGCATTATCGTTCATTCTTTGCGCTGCTGAACTTTTTATTGGTTTACTGCTTTTATTTGGTGTACGATTAAAACTTGCCGCTTGGGGTGCATTCCTATTTATGGTTGTTTTTACTCCTTTAACATTTTTTCTTGCAATCTTTAACCCAGTTCACGATTGTGGCTGTTTTGGCGATGCTATTAAGCTTACAAATTGGGAAACTTTTTACAAAAACATTGTCTTTTTTGCTGCTGCATTTATGCTTTTGAAATATAGGTCGCAGCTAAAGCAAAACATATCAGGAATAAAAGAGATTGTTCTTTTCATATTACTTCTTGGAATTGCTTTTTACCCTCCATTTATTGGTTATGCACGCTTGCCATTGTACGATTTTAGACCTTATAAAGTTGGTGTAAATATTGCCGAAGCAATGAAAATTCCAGATGGTGCACCCGCTGATGTTTATAAATCGACCCTCTACTATCAAAAGGATGGAGTAGTTAAAGAGTTTAACGAAACGAATATACCATGGCAGGATACAACTTGGAAATTTGTTGATTCTAAAAATGAGATAATTAAAAAAGGATATACGCCTCCAATTGAAGGGTTTAGCATTCAATCGTTAGATGGAATTGATATGACTGACAATTTACTTTCGAGTAATGGCTACTATTTTTTGGCAATTTCATATCGATTAGATAAATCGAACCTAAAGGCTGTAAGCCGATTGAATGAGGTTTATTTAAAAGCTCAAGAGTTAGGTTACGGTTTTGTATGCATTACTAACTCAGTAAAAACAGATATTGATGAATTTGTTGCTAAAACAGGTGCAGCTTATCCATTTTATAATGCTGATGGAACAATGCTTAAAACGGTAATTCGTGCAAACCCCGGTTTGATTTTACTTTATAAGGGCACGATTATTGGGAAGTGGCACTATAATATGATTCCAAATGCCGATTATTTTAGCGGTGATTTAAATGCAAAGCAAATTGCTGCAATTAGTGCTAATTCAAGTGGGCGATTAACAAGCATACTTATATTTGTATTGGTAATCCTTTTATTGACAACAAAGTTGCCCTTCTTTAAAGAGCAATTATAAAGCTATTTTGTGTAAGATTTACTAAAAGATTTAGAATGAAAAAGATTATTGTATTTGTACTTGTGCTTTGCTTTTGGAATAACAGCAAAGCTGATGAGGGGATGTGGCTTATTAATTTAATTACCAAGAATATGGCCGAAATGGAAGCCCGTGGGATTAAATTAACTGCCGATGATATTTATAGTATTAATAAATCAAGTTTAAAAGATGCTATTGTTCAGCTCGACGATGGTGGATGTACAGCTGAGTTGATTTCTGGCAAAGGATTGCTTTTAACCAATCATCATTGTGGTGTTGATGCCATACAAATGCATAGTACTCCAGAAAGAAATTTGCTTAAAGATGGTTTTTTTGCCAAATCGATGAAGGAGGAGCTAAGTATCCCCGGAAAAACAGCTATGATTCTTGTTAGCATTGAAGATATTACCGCAAAGG
>JBPXJX010000353.1:0-9579 GCA_051715525.1 Bacteroidales bacterium | reverse complement strand
TTTGGAGTTTTAAACCAATTACGGTTAGTTCATGGCTTTATGAGCCATCAATGTATAACAAATATTTACTATTCACTGGCTGCAAACCACATGCATGTGATTCAGAATTTGGAATATATGCCTATTCCTTGAGATATAATGAAGGTTACGCAATATCTACCAATGATACTATTGGATTTACAGTTGTCAATTTACCTAGTAAAGCTGAAGTTATGTGTGATTTCGAGTACATAATTTTAGGACAAAGGCCTGAATTATTAAATCTTGTTTTAACTAAAGGGAGCATATTTGATTTCTTGCCTTCAAGAAAACTGCCGAATCTTCTAGATTCAGTTAAAATTAAGGATAAAATACTTCTAAAGGTTAAGGAATCAATTAAAGATACACTTAAAGATTTAGAATCTCTAAATAAATTAAATATTTACGGTATATATAGAGAAAATTTCTTTAAGAATGGTTTATGTTGGCTTTCTGCCACAGCATTTAATGACTATTTTCGTGATTATGTAATTTATTCTTTCTATAATGATAATTTTGAATTAATTTACTCTTTTAAAAGTTCTTATTTGGTCGGAGATACAGGAGATATTTATATTATTAAACAAGGATTAGCTAATAAAAATAAAATTTATTATTTAATGATTGTGAAAGATTGTGGTGGCAACTCTGGCAGACAAGATATTTGGATGTATAAGATAGTTAAGAATAAATTACTAAAAATTAGTGATGCAAATTTCATTGAAAACTATTTAAGACAATTTGAAATAGAGAACTATTCAATACAATAAATAAAAAACGCCCGCTAACACGTGGTTAAGCCCACTGGGGTTGATTTGCTGACAGGAAAGTTTTTAGAACCTTAGAAAAAGTTTAGCATCAGATAAGATTAATGCTTTGAATACTTCTCCCATTTTATAGGTGTCAAAAATTGTTTGCA
Source organism: Bacteroidales bacterium (assembly GCA_051715525.1). Taxonomy (GTDB): domain Bacteria; phylum Bacteroidota; class Bacteroidia; order Bacteroidales; family Tenuifilaceae; genus UBA8529. Next base: position 8,642 of record JBPXJX010000353.1, on the reverse strand, counting down.
ATAAATTTAAAATTATGAGAAAAATTGGTGATTATAAAGAATCTATAAAAGAAAGGAATGTTGCAAGTATTCTGATTGTTTCATTTTCTGTCGTTTTGATAGTAACATGTATTATAATAGCATATATATATCTAAAATCAATATCCAGACATTTTACTTATGGAGATCCTCAATTAACGATTGACATGTCCTCTACAGCTCAGGTTGGAGACTTTATAGGGGGAACAATCGGAACTATACTTGCATTTATAAGCGTTTTATTTTTATATATTACTTTAAGAAATCAAAGAATTTCAAATTCTAAAGAAAGATTTGAAAACAATTTTTTCGAATTACTTAAATTATATAGAGATAATGTTGCGGAGATTGAAATTCCATCAGCCTTATTAAAAATGAGAAATTATGAAGGAATCGAAAAATTAAAAGGTAGAAATGCTTTTAGTGAAATTCATCATTTAATATTATTAGTTTATCTACTATGTAAGAAGTATTTTGAAGATAATGAATTAGAAAATGAAATTGATTTAGAAAGGGAGTTGCCGAATATTGCTTATTTAATTGTTTTTTTTGGTACAGATAATATTTTAAATAAAAATGTGATTTCAAAAGCAACTTTAAGAATAAATGAGCAACACCCTGAGCTAATTAGAAAACTAATAGATTATTTAGAGCAAGAATCAAAAGATACAAATAATCAAAAAAAATATACTATAAGCGGAATGCATGAACAATTTGGACACTATTTTAGACATTTATATCAAACAGTTAATTATGTAAATGATAATAAACTACTAACATTTAAGGAAAAATATTTTTATGTAAAAATGTTACGTGCACAAATGGGTGACTATGAACAATCTGTTTTCTTTTTTAATTCTTTATCCGATTTAGGTAGAAAATGGGAGTTAGAAATTAATTCAAAAAGATTAATTTCTAAATATAAAATTATTAAAAACCTTCCAGATGGCTTAACTTTCATAATTGATCCTAAAACTTTTTATCCTGATTGCTTTAAGTCATAATTACATATTTGTCGTACATAGTTTCAGGAAATCATTGGCCAATGCTCGGCGTAGACTTTGTCTACGTCGTGGCTAAAGGGCAGCCTCCTGCCTTATCGGCAGACAAGCCTGACTGCCAGCATAAGGGAAGGCAAAATAACACCTAGTACAAAAATCCAATTTATCCCCTTGTATTCCCCCCCCCGGCGTAGACTTTGTCTACCCTCTGGTGCAATAACGTTTACCATATCCAATTAAACAGAATTTTGCTGCAGAGCTGCAGGAGCTCATCCTTGGTCTATGGTTTTCAGCCGTAGAGCTACGGCAACAATTTGTTACTTGTCGGAGGCTTGTCGCAGAGCTACGGCAACAATTTGTTACTTGTCGGAAGGTTGTCGCAGAGCTACGGGAACAATTTGTTGCTTGTCGGAAACTTGCTGTAGAGCTACGGGAACAAATTGTTACTTGTCGGAGGGTTGCTGCAATGCTACGACTGAAATTTGTTGGCGTAAGTGTGAATATTTTAGTGCTTTTGGGTGAATTTTAGTGATGAGTGACACTTCCTGCGTGCAAGCCAGCCAAAACGGCGGGCATGCTTTAGCCTGTGCAAAGGGAGCATCGTTTTGGCTTCGCCGAGCTCACCGCCCTTGGCGGTTCGGTTGGCTTGATTTTCTTTGCCTACTTTCTTGTATCAAGACAAGGAAGTAGGATTACTTAAACAGTCAATCCATACTGGGAATGTAGCTTTTCTAATAAATATATTGCTAAGAGATCTGACAAAATTCTGTTCTACAAAAGAACATTTATAGCTAAACATTGTTAGTAATTATACCAAAAGAAACCAAAAGCCTCATTAACCATGACTTACAAAATCGATTATTCTACTTCTAGCCTAATCGTAGCGATTAACCCTAGATACCCTTTCACCAAGGTGGGTGTTTACAACAACAATAAGCTGATTTTCCTAAAAAGGATTGATCATCGTGAGGATAATCTTAAGATTTATAAAGATTGTAATGAGCTCACAATTGCCCGGAAAAGAGCCATCCTAAAAGAACTTTTCGAAAATAATATTTCCACACAGGATATCAAGGTAATAATTGCTCGTGGTGGGCTAACCAAGCCTCTTAAATCCGGGGTTTATCATGTAAATGATAGCGTAGTTAAGGATTTAGCTGAGTGTAAAATGGGTAGAGATATTGTTAACCTTGGTGGACTTATTGCTGATGAGCTCGTTAAAGAGTTGCCGAATGCAAAAGCATTCATTGCCGACTCGGTTGTGGTTGATGAGTACGACGATTTGGCTCGTGTAACGGGCTTGCCTGATATTAGTCGTAAATCTATTTTTCATGCGCTTAACCAAAAAGCTATGGCGCGCAAGTACGCCAAGTCGATAGGAAAGAAGTATGAGGATTTAAACCTTATTGTTGCGCATCTGGGTACAGGTATTACCGTTGGCGCGCATAAAAAGGGCTTGGTGGTTGATTCAAATATGGGTTTTGATGGCGATGGGCCATTCTCTCCAATCCGTGCAGGTGGCCTGCCTGCAGGCGATTTAATAAAGCTTTGCTTTAGCGGCAAGTATAGTGAACAGGAGATGCTTACCAAGGTAAGTATCGAGGGTGGAATTTATGCCCATCTTGGTACACCAAGCGCAGAGGAGGTCGATAAACGTGTTCACGAGGGCGATGCGAAGGCTGCATTCATTTTCGAGGCTATGGCCTATCAGGTTGCTAAAGAAATTGGATCGATGTACCCTGTCCTAAATGGCGAAGTTGATGCAATAATACTAACTGGCGGTATTGCCCACAGTCAATGGTTTGTAAGAAAGATTTCAGAGAGAGTAAGCAAACTTGCTCCAATTATTACTTATCCTGGCGCAGACGATATTGAAATACTAGCAATGAGAGGACTTGCAGTTATTAATGGGGAGGAAGAGGTGTTGGAGTATTAGTGGTGAAAAGGTGTAAAGAGCAAGTTCTTTTAAAGCCATTGATTTTGTCAATGGCTTTTTTTATGCTGATTACTTGGCTACACTCTTCATTATATCTTCAATATACTTATCGGGCACTTGAACAGCAACTACTTCGCCTTTAACGGTAACAACACCATCGGCAATTACATCAACATCAATGGTGACTTTTTTTCCGTCAATTTCTCTGATTTTCCCGCGTATTTGAAGGGTGCAATTGATCGGAGTTGGCTTAAGATATTTGACATTCAGCGAGCCTGTTAAAAATCGAAATGATGGCTCAGTATCCATCTCCCGACCTTCTTTTCTGTACATCGCCCCAGCCGCTGAACCCGTGGCATGGCAATCGATTAGCGAAGCTAAAAGTCCTCCGTATACAAATCCTGGAACTGCCGTATGGTATGGGCTTGGAGTAAATGTGGTTAGCGTTTCATCCCCATCCCAATGAGTTTTAATTTGATAACCATGCTCGTTAAGTTTACCGCAACCATAGCAATGGCTAAGATGATCGGGGTAGTAGTCTTGGAAAGCTTTTGATGTCATAAAAAATGAATATTTAAATTTGTAACTCGTAACCAGTAACTCGTAATCGGACTAATCGTACTCTTTAGCTATCTCCTCGCCATCAATTACCCTAAATACTCCTTCAGCCAACGCTTCCATCTCGTTTTCTCCTGGGTAAACATGGAATTCGGTGAGCGTTCCAACATATTCGCGAAGGTCGTTTATTACACGTTCGTTAAAGGCGATCCCGCCTGTAATTATTATTGCTTGTGCCTTCCCCTTTGATGCGGCAAAGTAGGCACCAATTTCTTTGGCTACTTGATAAACAAAAGCATCGAAGATAAGTTTAGCGTGCTCATCGCCCGATTCAACCATTTTAACAACTTCACGAACATCTTCAGTGCCCAAATAGGCTTTGAAACCGCTGTTTTTTGAGAGTTGTGTTTCAACTTCTTTTTTCGATTTGCTATAGCAAAGGTTTATTACACCGCGAAGTGGTAATGCTCCCGCTCGATTTGGTGTAAAAGGTCCCATTCCTAGAAGTCCGTCGTTGATATCAACCAGAAGTCCTGCTTTTACAAGTGAAATTGATATCCCACCGCCAAGATGTGCAATCACATAGACAGTCTCTTCGAATGGAATGTTTTGCTTTTTGGCAATTTTGCGAGCGGTCATCTTCATGTTAAGCGGATGACCTCGGCCATCACGCACAATTTCAGGCACACCTGAAATTACTGCCTTTGGCATCATATTGTCGCACGAAACAGGATCAACGGTATAGCTATCTTTTAGACCAAACTCAGACTTTAGCCTGTTGGCTAAAAGTCCTCCTAGGTTTGATGCATGCTCGCCGTATATGCACTCTTTGGCATCTCTGAGAAATGATTCCGAAAGTCTATAGGTTCCACCTTTAAGATGTTTTACAATTCCACCTCTGCCAACTACTCCAACTACTTTGTAATCTTTGTCGTTAAGGTAGCAATTTATCCATGCTTTTACCTTTTCGTATCTAAAATCGAGCTGATCGGTAATGATGTTAAACTTATCAAGTTCGCTTTGTTGGTGCCTAATGTTTTCGGAACATATTTCACCACCACGGCTATAAATAGCCACCTTTGTTGAGGTGGAGCCTGGGTTGATTACTAAAACGACCTGTTTTTCCATTTTTTAGAAGATAAGTGATTTGTGAAAAGGTGTTGAAGTAAACAGAGAACTCAAAAATGTTTAGCTATTATAACAACATCGTAGGACAAAAAAAGTTGAACGCTTTTATTATTATACCAAATAAAAAGGGATTGAAAATATTCAATCCCCTAAATATAAGAAATCTATGAAATCTATCCTCTTACAAATAAGGCTTTCATAATATGGCTTGCCATCTTTGGGTTTTCTTTCAAACGACGAGTTGAATAGCCAAACCATTGCTTGCCAAAAGGAACATAAACCCTCATAGTGTGACCCTTGCTGGTAATCGATTTGCGAAGTTCTGGGGTTACACCGTAAAGCATTTGGAATTCATACATGTTTTTTGGAACATTGTACTTCTCGATCAATTTGTAAGCACCTTCAATTAAAGGCTTATCGTGAGTTGCAATGCCTGGATATACGCCATTCTTGAACATAAACTCTAGATCTTCAAGGTAATGCTCGTTTATCTCCTCGTATTTTTTATAGGCAATTGCTGCAGGCTCAACGTAAATACCCTTGCATAAGCGATAGTTTAGAGGAATTTCAGTTGAGTGAATATCCATTAGGTTTTGTAAATCGGATAGTGTACGTTTCATGTAAGCCTGAACAACCAATCCAACGTTTTTGGGGAATTCGGCTTTTAGCTTACGGTAAAGTTCAATCTCAAGGTCGGTACATGGAGAATCCTCCATATCAACTCTGATGAAGTTATTGTACGATGCTGCTTTGGCAACAATCTCACGGATGTGTTTGTAACAAACATCCTTATCGAGCAAAAGTCCAAACATGGTTGGTTTTACAGAATAGTTCCCATCGATTTTTTCTTTTTGAATGGTGTCGATAAGTTCAATGTACTCAATTTTATTTTTTTCAGCCTCATCAAGGGTTTTGATGAACTCGCCCAAAATGTCAATTGTTACTTTAATACCTTCCTTATTTAGTTCTTTCGATGCACGAATAGCATCTGCAACTGTTTCTCCAGCAATGTATCTCTTAGAGAAAATCCAAATTAGTTTTTTTGGGAAATAAGGCAGCATTGCTGCAATCATCTTGTTAAACATGTTTATATCTTTAAATGGTTATTTAATTGAATTGAATCAAATTTAAAAATTTGAACTGCTAAAGTAAACTATACTTTTTTAAAAATGTTACATAATTTATGTTGATTGTTTCCAGCAAATAGTTTGATATTTACGATATCTTTGCCCAAAGAATGAAAAATTCGTTAGATATATTGCCCATAACCTCTTGGTTTGAGGGGTTGACCCATCCAGTTATGATTGCTGGCCCTTGCAGTGCCGAAAGCGAAGAGCAGGTGTTGGCAACAGCGCATGGTGTTGCCAAAAACTCGATGGTTAAAATCTTTCGAGTTGGAATATGGAAACCTCGCTCACGTCCTGGAACATTTGAGGGTGCCGGAAACGAGGCGTTGGAGTGGCTTAAGCGAGTAAAAGCAGAAACAGGCCTTAGAACTTGCGTTGAGGTGGCTACTTCGGCTCATGTGGAGATGGCAGTTGAGGCAGGTATCGATATACTTTGGGTTGGCGCTAGAACAACGGCAAACCCATTTTCAGTCGATCAGATTGCTCAGGCTTTAAAGGGTGTTGATATTCCTGTTATGGTTAAAAATCCCGTCAACCCTGATCTCGAACTTTGGATAGGTGCGCTAGAACGTATAAATAGGGCAGGTGTCAGAAAGATTGCCGCAATACACCGAGGCTTTTATCCTTACGAAAAAACTCGCCTTCGCAATATTCCAAAATGGGAGATAGCCATCGATTTAAAAAGCAAATTCCCAAATCTGCCAATCATCTGCGACCCTAGCCATATAGCTGGAGTAGCATCTTTGGTTTCCGAAGTTGCTCAAAAGGCGCTTAATATCTCGTTAGATGGACTTATGATCGAGGTGCATTGCAATCCATCAGTTGCCCTTAGCGATGCAAAGCAGCAGATTACACCTGCTCAGCTATCCTCACTTTTGAACGAACTGGTTTTCCGCTCACCGTCATCTGCAAATAATGAGTTCATCAACAAGATAGAGCAGTTTAGGCATCGAATCGATTCTATCGATCAGCAAATTATTGAATTGCTGGGGCAGAGAATGAGGATTGTTGAGGAGATTGGTGAGTATAAGAAGAATAATAACGTCACCGTTTTTCAGCTTCGCAGGTGGGAGGATATGCTCCAATCGAGGATTGATTGTGGCAAAAAGGTTGGCCTTGACCAGGAGTACATAAAAAACCTGCTTCAGCTGGTTCATAACGAATCCATCCGAAAGCAGGCTGATATCTTAAACCGAAAGGATAGACTTTCGGAAGAGTAGTTAGACTTATGCCTCTTTTACAGTGTACTCAAACCCTTCCATTACGGGGTTTGAAAGAATCTTAGCGCAAGCCTCGTTAACCTTTTCAATGGCAATATCCTTCGATGCTGCATCAATCTCAAGTGTGATATGTTTTCCAATACGCACGTTTGATACTTCGGTAAAACCAGTGTTGTGCATGGTCATTCCTACAGCTTTCCCTTGAGGGTCAAGAAGCGCCTTTAGAGGCATTACGTTAATTTCGGCTATAAATTTCATCTTTTCGAGGTATTTTTTCTGCTGGCAAAATTAATCCAAATTTGAGATTAAAAAAGCGGATTTGAAAAGTTGTTAGTTAATAGTTTGGCAGGCTATGATTTTGCTTTCTTCCCTTCAATTATCCAATAAATAATTGAAAGTATAATGTACAGTAAGATTACTAACGATAATGCCGCCGTTTGGAATATCGCAATAAGCACGATTGCTCCGATTATCAGTGTAATTTGTTTGTATGCAACTGAGAATTTCAACGATTTAAGTTTAAGCGAAAACATTGGGATTTCGCTAACGAGCAAGGCTGATTGAACCAACACTAAAATAATTATCGCCAATGGCGATGAGTCAATAATGCTAAAAACGCTGTTCCAGCTACTATTTAATCCTAGAACCAAGCCAACAGTAATCATTGCATTTGCTGGAGTTGGTAGCCCAATGAATGAGCTGGTTTGACGCTCATCAAGGTTGAAAATTCCAAGACGAAGCGATGAGAAAGCCGCCATAATAAATGGAATAGCAAGCAGGTAATGACCCGAAAGTAATCCTTCGGATGCTGGTATTCCTAAAGCAGATTTTAGAAGGTGAAAAAGTATCATTGCTGGGGCAATGCCAAAGCTAACCACATCTGATAGGGAGTCGAGCTCCTTTCCTAAAGGGCTATAAGCGCCAATTAATCTGGCTGTAAAGCCATCAAAAAAATCGAAAACGGCTGCAACAAGAATAAAAATTCCTGCCATTTGGAGATTCCCTTCAAATGCAGAAACAATCGATAAACATCCTGCTACAAGGTTTAGTAGCGTTATTGTATTGGGGATGTGCCTGATGATACTTTTATTTGAAATCATTTGTAATGAGTTTTACAATATTTTCTACAAAAATAAGTTAAAAAGCTAAGGTTGGTAATAAAAATGGGATTTTGTATGTTTACCACTTCTTAAAATAGATTTATTGATGCGAATAATCGCCCTATTCATAGTCTTTTACGCTTATTGCAACTTTGCTTTTTCACAAGCAGCAAAGTATAGCAACGACTTTTTGTCTATTGGCGTGGGTGCAAAATGGATGGGGATGGGTAGCGTTGGTACGGCCTTATCTTCAGATATTGGCTCGGCCTATTGGAACCCTTCAGGGTTAATTGGTTTAGAAAATAAATATCAGATTGAAGCCTTGCATGCCAGCTACTTTGCGGGGATGGCTGGATATAATCATATCGGGTTAGGCTATAAGCCAGATACCGCCTCGGCCATGGCTTTTTCAATAATACGTTTTGGGGTTGATGATATTCCAAATACTACCGATTTGATTGATGGTGATGGTAACATCAGCTACGATAGGCTAAAAACTTTCTCAGTGGCCGATTACGCCTTTCTTTTGAGCTATGCTCGAAAATCGCCAATTA
>JBPXJX010000352.1:0-1408 GCA_051715525.1 Bacteroidales bacterium | reverse complement strand
GCGACCCTTAGGAGCAGTTTGACCAGCAATAAAGCCTACAACTGGTTTTGTACCATGCTCTTTAATCCATCGTGCAGCATCGGTTTCCATGCTACCACCAATTTCGCCAATAATAACAATGCCCTCAGTTTCGGGATCAGCCATTAACAGCTTAACAGCATCTAAGGTTGTTGTTCCAATAATAGGATCGCCACCAATACCAATACCAGTAGATTGCCCTAACCCTTGCTTTGTAATCTGATCCACTGCTTCATATGCTAGCGTACCAGAACGAGAAATTACACCAATTGTGCCCTTTTTATGAATAAAACCGGGCATAATTCCAACCTTAGCTTCGCCCGGACTAATCACTCCAGGGCAGTTTGGCCCAATTAACTTAACATCAGGATAATCACTAATAATATGCTTAACTTTTACCATATCGGCAACAGGGATACCTTCTGTTATACAAATAATAACCTTAATTCCGCTTATAGCAGCCTCAATAATAGAATCAGCAGCAAAGGCAGGTGGAACAAAAATTACTGAAACATTCGCACCAACACTTTTAACAGCTTCTTCAACTGTATTAAAAATAGGTAAGCCTAAATGTTGCTGTCCTCCCTTACCTGGAGTAATCCCACCCACAACATTAGTTCCGTATTCTATCATCTGGGTTGCATGGAAGGTACCTTCGCTACCTGTAAACCCCTGAACGATAACTTTTGAACTCTTATTTACTAGTACACTCATCGATTAGGCTTTTTAAAGGTTAATATGCAGTAAATTTTGGTTAAATATACACAAATTGTTGTTTTAAAACACCTGTTTTAAATATACCTCGCAATTTTCTTTTCGTAAATTGCTTTCAATAAAAATTGAATTATTAATCAACTCATCTTACACATTATGAGCAAAATCAATGTTAAACTCGAAAAACTAGCTTCTATTTTTCCATCGCATTGGAGCGAGGAACAGAAAGCTAAAGGGAAAACTATTTTCTTAAAACGCCTATCAGAGAAAGCTCATAAATTCTATGGAGGTAAAACCCAAGTAGCACCAAAAGTCCCTGTACCTGGATTTAATTGGTTTAACGTATGGTACACCCCTGGAGTATCGAAGGTTTCTACAAATATCCGCGAAAACAACGATGCTTCGTTTGAACTATCAAACCGTGGTAACCTTGTTGCTGTGGTTAGCGACTCTACCCGTGTTCTTGGCGATGGCGACTGCTCACCTGCAGGTGGGCTTGGTGTTATGGAAGGTAAGGCTTTTCTAATGAAGTATCTTGGTGGAGTTGATGCCGTTGCCCTATGCATCGATAGTCGCGATAATGGATGTCATAACGATCCGCAAAAAATTATTGATTTTGTTAAGATGTGCCAGTATAGCTTTGGTGCAATAAATCTTGAAGATATCTCTCAACCAA
>JBPXJX010000351.1:0-1894 GCA_051715525.1 Bacteroidales bacterium | reverse complement strand
TTATTCTTCCTCAATTGTATTTAAATTTTTATTTGTAATAAGGGTATTTAAGGTCTGACCAAACTCACTAGTTATTTCAGGATAAACACCTAATTGATCTCTAATCTCTTCTCTGCCTTCAAGTTCGACTGGTCGGATTTTTACCTTTGGATAATTCATCTTAAATCTTACAGTTGCTATCATTTCATTTCCATCAAATAGTGTACGATAAGTAAAATCTTCATAAAAAAAAGTTGAGTCGAGCTCCATCAAGATTATATCTGGTTTATACTTTATCAAAAGATTGTAAATTGAGTCAGCGTTGAAGTTTTCTGTCTTATTGTGCACTGTACCAACTAAAAAAACTTTCGGTTCATTTTGGTTTGAATTTGTACAACTAGTCAAAAGGAGACCTACAATGAGAATGAAATATGAAATATTTAATTTGATCATTTATAAATTGTTGGGTTTAAAAATTTCAGCTAACGGGCAGGGCTTTACGCTGGTTGGATATTCTATGTTAATTGTGCTGGCTTGGCCACTAAAAACTCGATTAGCTAATGCCAAATTACTGAAGTTGATTAGCAATACCAAAGCTGATGGGCCATTGTTGGAAGTCCAACTTGCGTAAAGCCTTTTGTTAACGGCAGGTTTACTACTCTGGCTATTGACTGATAGTGGATTTAATCAATTCGCCTGTTTCACTATATAAATTGGATTCTCCTATTTGTTTGCCTTGAACGAATTTTCTTACTTGTTTTAATTGCCCGTTTGAATAATAAAATCTTTCATACCCATCTAATTTTCCTTCTTTGTAATTTTGTTCATAAAATATAATTCCATTATCATAATAAGCAATTGATTTTCCGTCTAATTGACCTCTTTTATAGTTCTTAATACTTTGAGGCTTATCAAATGAATAATATGCATATTGGATAAACTCCCCATCTCTAGTTCCGTCTTTGAAGTTTTGAATTTCCCGAATTCTATATTTAAGTTGTTGCAGATCTGGAATTGAGTCTTGAGGGATTTTTTTATCATAGCGTAATCGGGTTACTATACCCTCTGGGTCGAGATATTTTAGCCATTTACCATGGTAATTCCCATTTTTGTATGACCCTTCTGATTCAATGTAACCGTTATTATAGAAATATTTCCAATGTCCAACAGGTATATTGTTTTCTAATTTACCAGACGCAATCAAAACCCCTGAATCATTTTTCCATTCAGAAATGGTTGGATTTGATTTAAAATATTTTAGTGAATTATAATCAACCTCTGATAGATTCTTTTTAAGTTTGCTTCTAGTACATAAATTTGTTGAAATACTATTATTTTGCAAGTAAGCCCAAATTATCCATTCTTCATTTTCACTAACATACAATCCACATGATGCAACACTTAATGATGTATAAATAGTCACAGTCTTTAAATCTATTTTTCCTTTAAATATTTCATCAATTTTAAATTCAATTTTCCGTTGTCTATCTATTGATTCATTTTTATTTAGTGTTACTTTAATGGCTTTACCCGAAAAAATAAATTCGCTGTTGTTATATTCCCTTATAGTAACTTGTCCCAAGTTATTTATACAAGAGCATGCAATAAGATTAATTGGCAATACTAATGCAAAAATCAGTAATCGAACCATTTCATCTATTTTTTAGGCTGTAACGCATTTGCCGTTAACGGTTTGCAGCTTGGCGAAGTGGCGGAAATCGAAGCACAAATGTTCAGTTTTGCACAAAAGTTTAATCGAAGAACTGCTGTTGAATTTAGCACTGAACCCGCCATTTTGCCAAACTGATCCTATGTTTACAATTCAATAAAATTTATACTAAAGGATTTATACAAATTCAGAAAGAACAAGGGGCGGAATAAGACCGTAAAACCGCGTTGGCCTTGAGCCATTCTA
>JBPXJX010000350.1:0-2409 GCA_051715525.1 Bacteroidales bacterium | reverse complement strand
GATTTCAGACCCAATAGAACCTGCAGCACCAGTTACCAAAACTACTTTGTTATTAAGTTGTTTAAATAAGATTTCATTATACAACTTAATTTGTTCTCGCTCCAAAAGGTCTTCAATCTTTATGTTTTGTAGTTGTTTGGTACTTAATTGCCCATTTATCCAACTCTTCAATGGCGGTACCGTGAAAACCTCAATTTTTTTATCTAAACAAAAATCAACAATTTCATTTTTACGTTTTGATGGGAGTTTGGTTGTTGCAATAATAAGTTCATCTATTAGATATTGTTTGAGCAATACCTCTAATTGCGAAGAAGAGCAAATCTTAATACCATCAATATTCTTGCCTACTTTTCTTTGATCATCTTCTAAAAAAAGGACCATTTGAATATTAGCAGTCATATCGTGCTCTAAAGCTCTTTTAGTAGAAATACCCACATCTCCCGCTCCAAAAATAGCTACTCGCTTTTTAGTAACATTAATGGTTGTAATATAGGAGAAAAAATATTTAATAATTACTCTATAACTACTTAATGCTACAAAAGAAAGCAACATATTAATTACTAGTATCGATGCGGGTATTAAGCGAAAACCATACCATTGCAATAGAAATAGATCTAAAAGATAATAACCAACATTAGTAAAAAACACGACAAAAAAAATTCTGAAAGTATCTTGTAATCCTGTAAAACGAATGATACCCGCATAAACCTTAAACAGAGAGAATAGTGAAACATTAAAGGCTAATAAAATTAATAGGTTTGGGCCTATTTGACTTTGTTGGAAAACACTGAAACTGAATTCATTTTTAATTAGATATGCCAGTAAAAAACAAAAAGAACTTACCAACATATCTAAAATAAAAATTACCCATCGTGGAATAATGGATAAATTTTTAATGCGACGTAGTTGATATCGAGTTAGCATAAAAAAATTTTAATTTAACATTGATTATAAAGGTAATATCTATTACTCAATTATTTCCATTAAATTCTTCTATAGTTACATGCCCTTTTGCGCTAATTCCCTCTCGTAGTAGGACATTTCGTATTGTTTTAATTAAAATCTTTAGATCAAGCTGAAAGCTTTGCATTCTAACGTACTCTACATCTAACCGGAATTTTTCTTCCCAACTTATGGCATTACGACCATTCACTTGTGCCCACCCAGTAATTCCAGGCTTAACATCATGGCGTCGTGCTTGCTCATCTGTGTAGCGATTTAAATATTGCATTAATAATGGTCTTGGACCAATTAAACTCATATCACCTTTAATAACATTTATCAATTGTAACAATTCGTCCAAAGAAGACGATCTTACAAATTGACCTATTTTTGTCAATCGAATCTCATCAGGAAGTTGATTACCATTTTTATCATATGAATCCTTCATTGTTTTAAACTTAATAATTCTAAATGGTTTCCCATACAAACCAGGACGTAATTGAAGAAAAAACACATGTCCTTTATTTGCAATTGCGAGAAATAGAATAGTCACAAGGATTAATGGCGATAATATGAGCAACAAAAAAATCGCTATGATTAAATCACTTGAGGGCTTTATTAATTTTTTGTACAAAAATCTATTTTTTAAATACTTTAGATAATACATTAAAAATCCTATCGAATTCATCCGTAGTAAGGTTTGAACCACTTGGCAAACACAACCCTTCTTCAAATAATTTTTCACACACTCCATTGCCAAAAAACTTTGTTCCAATATATATAGGTTGCATGTGCATCGGTTTCCATAGTGGACGTGATTCAATATTTTCTTCTTCTAATTGAAGCCTAACAATTTCGCTCGTAATTCCACCTGTTAATTGCGGATTAATTAGAATTGCAGTAAGCCAATAATTACTAAAAAAATCTTTATTGGGCTCAGTTTGAAAAGTTATTCCATCAACTCCATAAAAAAAATCACGATATTTCTGATTGTTTGCCCTCCTCTGTTCAACGCGTTTATCAATTACTTCCATTTGTCCACGACCAATACCTGCCACAATATTACTCATACGGTAATTATATCCAATTTGGGAATGCTGATAGTGAGGCTCTGGATCTCTTGCTTGGGTGGCTAAAAATCTAGCTTGTTCTGTATACTTTTTGTTAGTTGAAACTAGAGCTCCTCCCCCACTAGTAGTAATAATTTTATTACCATTAAAACTTAATGCTGACATTATACCAAAAGTACCACAACGTTGTTCCATATATTTTGAGCCTAATGCTTCTGCTGCATCTTCAATTATTGGTATATTATATTTGTCAGCAATTGATTGTATTTCATTCATTTTAGCGGGCATGCCATATAAATGAACAGGCAAAATTGCTTTTACAGATTTATGTTTATATGCTTTCAATGCTTCCTCTAAAGCAACTGGGCACATATTCCATGTATCTAATTCGGAATCT
>JBPXJX010000349.1:0-2209 GCA_051715525.1 Bacteroidales bacterium | reverse complement strand
TAGAAGTGGAATCCAAGGATTTTACCGTTGAGTTTTGCTCTAGAATCAAGTTCATCAATTGGGACAGATGAAGTATTGGTTAAAAACCAAGGATCTCTCTTATTATTCTCAAGAATTTGAGAGATAATTTTTACTTTGATATCAGAATCTTCAACAATTGCCTCAAAAATTAAGGTTGAATCGTAGGTTGACTCAATACGGGTGCTGAAAAGTACTAACTTAAGGACATCATCAACGTATTGATCAATAATTTCCGAATTTTCAATTAAATCCGGATTATCCTTGTACATCCCACGCAATTGAACAACCTTTTTCTCGGCAATCTTTTTAACCTGAGTCTTTAAATATCCGTATAGTCCCGTTAACGCCACAGGCGAAACGTCAATTGCATTAAGAATAAAGTTTTTCCCTTTATTCTCGGGTTTAAGTTGCATGTCGGCCATCTCAACGGCAGTGAGCAAAAGAATACCTGATCCCATTTTACCAGCAGCTCCTAAAACCGATACATTCTGAAGTTTATCCTCGTAGTTCATATGTTTTGTTTTTTTTCTTAGCTCCATTTTGGTTTACGTTTCTCTAAAAAGGCCTTCATACCTTCAATTCCATCCTTTTCAAACATCTTTGAAAATGATTCTGCCTCGAGTTCAAATCCTCTATCAATCTCAATGCTAAATCCTTTTCGAATAACCTTTTTAGCTGTTTTAATGGAAACAGGTCCATGTTCAGAAATTTTTGAAGCAAGGTTTTTTGCTTCAGTAATAAGGTTTTCAGGTTCAACAACTTTTTGAACAAGTCCGATTCTTAAAGCATCTGAAGCATCAATCATTTGGCCAGTAAGCACAAGATAAAGTGCATCGCCTAAGCCAACCAACCTTGACAAACGTTGAGTTCCGCCATATCCTGGAATTAACCCAAGGCTAACCTCTGGCATTCCAAACTTTGCTTTTGAACTAGCAATTCTAAAATCGCAAGCCATAGCTAATTCGCAACCTCCTCCAAGGGCAAAACCATTTACAGCAGCAATAACTGGAACCTCGAGGTTTACAAGCTTACTAAAAGCTTCTTGTCCAATTTTTGAGAAATTGTATCCCTCTTTAACCTTCATTTTTTGCATCTCGGCAATATCAGCTCCAGCAACAAATGCTTTTCCATCACCAGTAATAATTAGCACCCTTAAATCTTTAGCGGAATGAAGAGTTTGAAGTAAATCGTTAAACTCCTTGAAAAACAGAATATTTAATGCATTTAAGGCTTCGGGGCGAGAAATGGTAATTATACCAATACCCGATTCCTGCTCGTATTTTAAAATTGAGTATCCCATATATTATTGATTTTAAATTATTTAAAAACAAATGAAACAGAATTTTAAAAAAGTAGATAAATGTATGGAATTTTATGAGTGAAAAAAATTTAAAAACCAAGTTTATTGACAACCCACTATAATGAAAGAAAAACTCCTACCAATTTGCATTGATAGGAGTTTGAATAAAAGGTATTGATTTCTATTTCTTCTGTTGAACTTTTCGGCTACATCTAGAGATTGAATAGGCAGTAAAGAAACCTAGGGCATCATTACTCAAGTTTGTCCTAACATTAGCTGGCGGGCCACTAAACAAAGGTATTTGAGGGTTAATCATTGTTTGTGCTTCTGTAACAAAATGAAAATACTCTTTGGTTATACCACAAATATCGATAGTAATTAAATCATTAGTTTTAATTGTGTCCTGTCCTTCAACCATGTAAACAGTTATACCATTTGTGAAATTACCATTAAAGAATTTATCTTCAACCACTACAAGATTTCTAAGCGAATCGGCATTTAATACGCCATTAATATATGCCTTAAACATATAATAATCAGCTGTTTCCTTTGGGTCTTTAGCCCATGCTTTAATCTCCCATAATTTCCATATACTATTATATTCAGTATCAATTGAATCAATTGAAGAAACAGGATTAAGTTCCGAAGACGCGCTATATGAACTTAATATACCATCACCCATCAAATCAACATTACTAATATTCAAAGTGTATGTTTTACCAGGTAATCCATATACATCGGGAGTTGTGAAATAGTTTCCAGGTTCTAAAGGGCTTTCGTTTAAGTAAAAAGTATTTGTTCCATCGCTTATCGATACAGTTGCGCCTGAAATGGTTTCAGATGGTTTATTATTATAATAATCTGCTGATTTTGTAATTGTTACCTTAT
>JBPXJX010000348.1:0-2801 GCA_051715525.1 Bacteroidales bacterium | reverse complement strand
TAGATTGAATCCGATTTACTTTTTACAAAGACTGAATTTATAGGCTAACAGGGAGTTGAAATACACATTTTGGTTAATAATAAAATACTTTTTAATCCTTAAGTTTTTGAAGTATGCTTAGTCCCTCTTCCCATTCTCCGTATCCCGATGCTGTATTTATATGTCCTGCATCTCCTATGTTAATAAATTCACTTCCCCAGCACTCAGCAAAATACTTAGCACGACAATAAGAAACCCAAGGATCGTTTGTACTTGCTACAACGATAGTATTGAAGTTGAACTTAACTAACGGAATTGGCTCAAATCCATTAGCAGGGAAATTATAGGCGGGTGATTCAAGATCGCTGGGTGCAACCAACATTGCTCCTTTGACTTTTTGACCATATTGTTTTGCCCAATGGGCAATAGTTGCGCAACCTAAACTGTGCCCAATTAGTATTACATTGCTAAGTTCAAACTTACTCAACTCCTCATTAATAGTGCGCAACCACTCACTGCAAACTGGGGCATCCCATTCTGACTGATTGATTCTATAAAAGTTATTACCTGATTTTTCAAAATGGGTTTGCCAATGATCTGGACCTGAATTTCCTAACCCCGGTATAATGATGTAGTTTATCATAAGAAGATATAGATTTTCAAATTAATATTTAATTATAATTTATTCCAATTCTCTTCAAAACCTTGTCCATTGAAACATAATCAGAACCTATTAAATTGCAAATAGTTCGATCAAACCATTTATAGTAAAGCGGTATATGTTCTTTCACTTAGCCTTTAGGTCTTTAAGTAGTTCTCATAAGCGCAAAACATGTATGACTGGAATTAGAACTTACTGATTTATTAAGATCTAATTACAACATATTAGCATTTATAATCAGCTAGTTCAAGCAGAAGATATAGTTTCCATATTTATTATAATGCAATTATTATTTTTTAACTCAAATCATATTATCACTTCATAACTATCATTCATTTAGACAATTATAATCAAGCATTATTATTTTTAAACATAAATATAATAAAAAAGGGTATCAATAATTGAAACCCTTTTTTATTCTTAAAATCAATTGCTATTATCTCCCTTGCTTTTGCCTAATTGCCTTATACTCTACCCCATCGGTCCACTGGGGAAAAGTAGATTCATTACTTATCTTATAACCAACCTTGAAAAACAATTTTGTATCCTCCATCAATCCCTCAACATTCCAAGTTTTCTCATCGTAATTATCAGCTGGGTGGTGATAAATCTCATTCACATACTTAAGTTCAACGCTATCTGCCCAATGCTTACCAAATTGGCGACTATCCACATTCCCTCGACCATAAATGACAGGTACTCCTCTAACTGCAAAAGCAAGATGATCAGAACGGAAAAACATTCCACGTTCAGGATGCGTATCGTCACATGTATATCGATCTTGCTCTTTAGCGGCATCTTCAATATATTTATCAAGTTCAGAAAGGCCAATACCTGTAATCATAACATCTTTCATTCGTCCCATGGGGATCATTAAATCGTTATTGAAACAAGCTACCGTATTCTCCATTTTAAAAACAGGATTCTCGCAATAGTAGTGAGTACCTAATAATCCATGCTCTTCAACCGTTGGTGCAAGGAATAAAACTGAACGCTTTGTACGCTCTTTAAGTGAAGTAAATCCTTTGGCAATTCCGTACATCCAAGCAATTGTAGTTCCATTATCAACTGCACCGTTTACAATTGAATCATTATCAACTGGTGTTGTAATACCTAAATGATCCCAGTGACCCGTATAAACAATACATTCGTCTTTTTGAGTAGTTCCTTCGTAAATAGCACCTACATTTTTAGAAACCAACTCACGATGAGTGCAAATAAGCTTAGCGTTTATTTTTGCTTCGAGTATAATTGGCTTAAAATCATATTTAGCAGCCTGTTCAAAGAGTTTACCGAAGTCGTATCCTAAATGATTAAATAGCTTAATTGCAATATTTTCGGGAATTAACGATTCAAAATCGCAATGATTACTTTTTTCTAAAGTACTAGGCGAATGAAAACTTACTGATTTAGGTTTGTTTACTAGAATTCCAAAAGGGTACCCAATCTCTCTCTCAATATGTATTACTATAACACCTGCCGCACCATGCCTTGCAGCTTCAAGGTATTTATAACCCCTTCGTCCGTATGAAGTAACTCCTTTTGTTTTAAATGGGCTATTCTCTTTTGGGTTGCCAAGAATAACTAAAACCACTTTGTTTTTAACATCGAGATTTTTGTAATCGTCCCAGTTTAACTCAGGTGCAGTAATTCCATAACCAACAAATACCAATTGAGCATTTGAAAGTTCAACAAAATCCTTTTTATTCACGCTTGTAACCGAAATATCCGATTCTTTCGAAAGCTCGAGTCTACCATTCTTTGTGTTAATAATGGGATTCTCAGCTAATCGAGTAGTAAATCCAATTAGTGGAACTTCTTGAAAAAAACTACCATTAAAAGCGGGTTTTAGTCCAAGTTTTTTAAATTCATCGGCTAAATACGTGATGGTTTTCTCTTCGCCAATTGTACCAGGTAATCGTCCCTGGAACTCGTCGGAGCCAAGTATTTTTACCATTTTTCGATAATCACTTTCACTAATCTGATCTTCAGCCTGCTGATAATCGCTTTTGGGATTACAACTAACAACTGTAATAATCAAAACCATTAAGAATAAATAGTTTAAACGTTTCATTTTAAATTTTTAAGGTTATTTTATTAGGGTTTTAGGTTTAGACTTAAAAAAGAATTAAAATATTAATAATTGTACAAATTTAATTTA
>JBPXJX010000347.1:0-1567 GCA_051715525.1 Bacteroidales bacterium | reverse complement strand
TACTTTTCGAATATCAATTTGCCGAGAGCCAGAAATATATTCCTGATGACATCAATAAATAAAACAAATAATGCGATTGTACAATCGGATGTTATTGATGCGAATGGACGAAGAATTACATCGCCTGTTAATGTAGATGGTCTGATTACTGCATTTGCAAATATCAACGCAGGATTAGGGATCCGTCAATTAAAATCAAATATATCCATAGGTTTAGGCATAAACCATAATGAAACATTTACATTCATTAATGGCCTTAAAAACAAACTCATTAATCAATCCATAAGTCCAAGCTTGACTTGGAATTTCACACTTGAAAACAAATTACTAATCTATGCTTCTGCAAGATGGAATATTACCAAAGCATCCTACTCTCTTCAGCCTTCATTAAATAATCGTTTCCTTCAACAATCATACAATTTTGAAATGACTAATTATTTACCGTTTAACATTCTCTTGAAAAATAATTTAACGTACACGATCAATAGCGGAAGAGCTTCCGGATTTAATACTAAAATTCCATATTGGACAGCATCTCTTTCAAAAAGCTTTTTGAAAAACAATCGAGGCGAAATAAAATTAACAGCTCTTGATTTACTGAATCAAAATGTGGGCGTAAGCAGAGTTGCCAATCAGCAATTTGTTGAGGACACCAGATATAATGTATTAAGAAGGTATTTCATGGTATCTTTTTTGTATATCCTCAACAAAAGTGGTAAAAATACGAGTGGAGTAGTATTTACAGCTAATTAAAAGCAAAGGACCTTCGTCCTTTGCTTTACTTTATTAATTTCCACTTTTAATTTGAATAGGGCCATTGCGCATGTTTTCAATAACTTTTTTTGTTTCGTTTACATACTCATCTTGTGTAACCTTACGTCCTTTTTTAGGTTCTTTTAGCTGATTTGTATTATCTAATTTACGATATTCCTCTGCCAAAAATACAGTTGCCCCATTATCGAAGTCTAGCTCCATAATAACCCCTGGAAGGCCAGAATAATTTTCTGGTCCTGCAGGTGAACTGAGCTCAAGCGCATACCAAGCAATTACCACCATATCTTCCTGTTTTGGAGGTTCTGGACTAACATTACTAAGTGGATTCATAATTCGTGCTCCAGAACGAAACGCTTTGTAATTAGTTGTTGCTTTTTTGCATATATAACCTGCGATTGTTTTCGTTTCATCCGTCAACTTCCAATCATATTTTCTTATGGTATCCTGAATTAAATAGGCATTGCCAAACAAATCCGTTGCAGTTAGTTTTTTATTTTCTCCGAAATTAAGATAAGTTTCAGAGGTTCCACCTCCCAGATTGATTGCCATTCCATTTCTATTATTAAAAGGATCGGGAGCTTCATCCTTAGGCATTATTTTATACAGCGACTGCTGTTCCGTGAAAAGTAGCATATGCTTGCTCGACCTGAATTCTGGTATCATAGCACGCATCTCTTCAATAACGCTTCGGTGCATATTCTGCTTACGTTCATAAATAACTACACCTTGGTTTTTTTGAGCTAACAAACTCGAACTTAATATTAGTCCGATGGTGAATAACGATAATTTCATA
>JBPXJX010000346.1:0-1929 GCA_051715525.1 Bacteroidales bacterium | reverse complement strand
TTGGCAAATGGAGTTGCCGACAACCTATTACTTACAACCTACTTGTCGGCTAAATGTCCCGTAATGGTTGCGCCAGCAATGGATTTGGATATGTATAATCATTTTGCAACTCAACGTAATATTGAGCAGTTAAAAAATGTTGGCAATATAATTATTGAAGCTGCAACAGGAGAACTTGCAAGTGGTTTATCGGGCAAGGGTCGCATGGAAGAACCCGAAAATATTCTTTCTACAGTCATAAATTTTTTTTCAAAATTTGAACGATTCTCAGGGAAAACCGTTCTGGTAACTTCAGGACCAACTTTTGAACCGATTGACCCTGTTCGCTATATTGGTAATCATTCTACTGGAAAAATGGGTTCTGCTATTGCCGAATCATTTGCTAATCAAGGTGCTTCAGTTGTATTTGTTACCGGACCTGCTAGTTTTGTTCCATCGCACAGAAATATTGAGATTGTCCATATTCAAACTGCTGAGCAGATGTACATTGAGGTTACAAAAAGATTTCCTTTGGTTAATATTGCTGTAATGGCAGCTGCGGTAGCAGATTTTACGCCTTTAAATTCTAGCCCATCTAAAATTAAAAGGGAGTCTGATGATATCTCAATTAAGTTAAAACCTACTAAGGATATTGCTGCTTCATTAGGGAAAATGAAAAAAGATAAGCAGGTTTTAGTCGGTTTTGCCCTTGAAACCGATAAGGAGTTTGATAATGCTGTTAAAAAACTCAAGTCTAAAAACCTAGACTGTATTGTCTTGAACTCGCTCAATGATTCAGGCTCAGGTTTTGGATATGATACCAATAAAATCTCAATAATTGATAAGAATAATAAAGTCATTGCGTTTGATCTAAAATCGAAGGTTGAAGTTGCTGAAGATATTGTTGATTATATCGCAATTGAACTCATACAGCAAGTGGGGTAGGGCTAATGATTTGCTATAAAACTTCCCATATATGAAAAAGTTACAGTTGCTTGTACTCCTTTCCCTGACTATATCCTTCAATATTATTGCTCAGGAGTTAAAATGTAATATTCAAATCAACTCCCAAAAAATCCAAGGTACAAATCGTAACGTTTATCAAACCCTCCAAACAGCTCTTTACGAGTTCTTAAACAATACCTCATGGACAAATCATATCTATGGAATAGATGAGCGTATTGAGTGTAATTTTGTTATCAACCTTAACGAACAATCAGGCTCCGATGAGTATAATGCCACGTTACAGGTTCAATCTCGTAGACCAGTTTTCAACTCATCATACTATACCACAACCCTTAACTTTCTCGATAATAGTTTCGATTTTAGATACGTTGAGTTTAACAAGTTAGAGTTTTCAGAAAATACTCATTTTAGTAATCTTACTTCTGTTTTGGCCTATTATGTTTACATCATATTAGGTATTGATTATGATACTTACTCACTTTATGGAGGAACTGAGTATTATCAAAAAGCCGAGAGGATTATGAATAACGCTCAGAGTGCTCCAGAAAGAGGTTGGAAAGCTTATGAAGGAAACCGTAAGAACCGCTATTGGATTATCGAAAATATATTGAATGAAAAGTACAAACCTGTTCGTGAAGTTCTTTACAGATATCATCGATTAGGCTTAGATATTATGAGCGAGAAGGTTGTTGAGGGTCGTGCTGAAACGGTAGAGTGTATGGCAACCTTGCAAAAAGTATTTCGAGAAAAGCCCGATCCATACCTTGTTTTTATGCAACTGTTTTTTGATGCTAAAAACGACGAACTTGTTAACCTATTCACCGAATCATTCCCGTCAGAAAAGGCAAGGGTTGTAAATATTCTTACCGAAATTGATAATGCAAATGCCTCAAAGTATAAGGCAATTTTGGAACAAAAGAAGTAAATTACAGCCTGTTTGATTTATCACATTTATGCTGCAGAATATTCATATTCAGAACTATG
>JBPXJX010000345.1:0-12854 GCA_051715525.1 Bacteroidales bacterium | reverse complement strand
AATTTCCAAGCATTTGAAAGTCCACCTCCAATTACAATAATAGAATCGGTTAGGGTTACAGCATTAGATAGAGCATCGCCTACAACAATACCTAGCTGTTCAAATGCCTTAAGTGCAGCATTCCTATTCCCATGCTTTTGCCCATCAGCAATATCAAAAATCTCCTTGGGGGAAAGGATTGAACTATCATTAGAGATTTGCATATAAACACGCTGAACGGCACGGATACTAGCTCCCTCCTCGGCAAAAAGCGTATTGTTTGCATAGTTGCGCATTAGCCAAATCTCTGCAGCTGCAGAATTATCGCCTAAATAAAGTTGATTGTTGTAAACCAACCCGCCACCAAATCCAGTTCCTAGTGTTATCCCAAATAGGTTTTTATATCGTTTTGGATTGCCAGCCTTTTCGAGCATGGCATTTACCTCCGGCAGCAAACCTGCAATAGCTTCGCCATAGGCGAATAAGTCGCCATCGTTATTGATAAAAACAGGAACGTTAAAAATCTCCTGTAGCATTGGACCCAAAGCAATTCCTCCACGAAATGCAGGGAGGTTTCCCAAATCGCCAATAATCCCATTGGGGTAATCGGCTGGCCCAGGGAATGCAAAGCTAATGGCAACAGGCTTCTCGGTAAGTTTTGATTCAACCTCTTTAAATCCTGTGATAATTGCATTTAAGCATTTATCAAGGTCGTTCCCATTGCTAGGAAGTGTAATAGGTTCAACAATCGATCTGTTCCCTTTTATAGCAGAGAAAACAAAGTTTGTTCCCCCTGCATCAAGGGTCATTACTATGCGGTTATCGTTTTGGTAGTTCATTTATGCTAACTGTTTAGATCGTCTTAAAGACAAAAGCATCAAGTACCCAAAGCAGATTGCTGGTACAATAAACGATATGCTGCTTAGGTTCATATCTACCATCTTGCCCATAACTAGAGGGATTAATGCTCCTCCAGAGATTGCCATACACATCAAACCGCTGAGCTCGTTAGCCGCCTCGGGCTTCTCCTCAACTGTGATTGAGAAAAGTAATGGCCAGATATTAGCAAAACCTAATCCGCCAAGGATAACGCCAACTACAGCTAATGTCTCTGAACCAAACATCAAAAGAACAATGCCTGCAAGCCCTAATGCTGCTGATATGCGGAAGAAGTTGCGTGGGTTAATGACTGAAAGAGTTGCCCCGCCAACAATACGACCAATCGTAAGAATCAGGAAGAACAATGGTGCTCCAAATTTGCTTGCGCTTTCGGGAGTCATACCAATTGCCTTATTTAATGGTAAAAGAAAACGTGCCATACACACCTCGGCTCCAACATAAAGGAAAATGCCGATAACAGCCATCAAAAAGACAGGTTTTTTAAGTAATCCAAGGCTTGATCCTAAACTTGGCGGAACATCGGCCTTTGTCTCTTCAACCTTAATAAATAGAACTGAAAGAAATGTTATCGCCATTAAAATAAAGAACACTGGGAAGGCTGCTCGCCAACCCAAATCTCTAAATATAATAAGCGTTGCAACTGCGGTTACAAGGTACGCAGAAACGGTACTCCCAATCCCTTTAATCCCTTGAGCAAAAGCTAAGTTACGGCTATAAGCACCCTGAGGGCTAACATCGCGCATAATTGGGTTGCCAGCAACTTGCAGGAAAGTTGTTCCAATTCCTAAAACAAGAATACAACAGCAAAGTAAAACATAGCTTGGATCAATTAAAGTAGGAACAAGTAATGCAAGAGCATTTAATCCCAAACCAAGAAGTAAAAGGTTTTTCTTCCCAATTCTAGCTGCAAGCAATCCTCCGGGAACACTAAATACCGCAAAGGCAATGAATACAAAGAATGGCAGAAGTGTAGCCATTACATCATTCAGCTGATACTGATTTTTTACTGCATCGGACATTGGGCCCATTGCATCGGCAATTCCCATTGTGAGGAATGCTAAAAAGATTGGAAGGGTTTTAGTGTTCATTTCAACTACTATTTAGGTTAATTTTTTAATTGACGATTCACGCTCTATCAAATCTACTGGAAGGTAAATTGCTTTGCCCGATGCATTTATCTGCTCACCTTTTATCATTCCCATAAGCAATTCAAATGCTTTAGCGCTAATCTCATCAACTGGCTGATAAATCGCCGTGATTGATGGGTGCATAAACTCGAAGTATGGAACATCATCAAAGCAAACCAATCCAACATCTGTTGGAATTGAAATGTTATATTTACGCAAGGCTTGTAAACAGGCAGTTGCAATGTTATTATTGAGAGCAAAAATACAATCAGGGAATTCTTTGTTTTTAATATACCTCTCAATTACATTCTCAACGCCAACGGCATAACCTTCAAAGGGTATTTGCTCAACCACAGTCATATTCGACTTCTCAGCCATGGCTTCGATAAACCCTTTGCAACGCTGACTAATAGTGTAAATGTGGGTTGGTTCAATGGCTAAAACCAACGATGTTTTGAAACCCTGTTCAATAAAATGCTCGGCTGCTTTTTGGGCCCCTTCCCTATTCTGCACCACGACACATGGTGCTTCGAGTCCTTCGAAATTTCTATCGATTAGTACAATTGGAAAGCCTTCGGCTATTAACCTGTTAAACTCAGAGGGGTTATCTTGCGATGAGGAAACTATCAACCCATCAACCTGCTTGCTCCGTAAAAGTTTGATGAGCCTTTGCTCCCGATCAATATCCTCGTCGGTACTGCAGGTTATAAGATTGTAACCATGCTCCTCGGCTAAATCTTCGATATTTCGTGCAATTCGTGAGTAAAATCCGTTGGCAATATCTGAAACAATCAATCCAATGGTAAACGATTTACCAAGCCTCAAGCCACGAGCGAAATGGTTTGGCTTATAGCTAAGCTCTTGCGCTTTGGCAAGCACTTTTCGCTTTGTTTCGGCAGATATTCCCTGCTCAGCATCTTTACCGTTCAACACAAGCGATACCAAAGCACGAGAAACGCCAAGGCTCTCGGCAATATCGTTTAATGAAACGCGTTTTTTCTTCATTATCACCTCCCGAAGCAAATATAAAAAGATTTCCTAAAACGATTTAGATTCTTTTATAACATTCATCAAAATAAGGTTTGGTCTTTAATTTGTAGGAATGATTAACTTTGGTAACAAAATGTAAAACAATAATCCATCTGATATGAAGAAATTATTAGTGCTATTTATTTTAACACCTTTTGTACTCTACCTAAATGCACAGGAGAAAAGGGTAAAATCGAAAGTTGTTTCGGCAACTGTTTATTCTCAAGGTGCTCAAATTACAAGGGTTGCAAAATTTAACCTCGATAAAGGCGAGAGCCGTGTTGTGTTTACGAACCTACCACCCAGCCTCGACGAAAATTCGATACAAATTAACTGCGCCGAAGCAACAATAGTATCCGTTACCAACCAAAAAAACATGCTGGATTCCCTTTCGCAGAATGCAGAATACATCAAACTTCAAGGAAAGAAAAAGGAGCTAACCCAAAAGTTAAAAATCGAAAGGGCTTTGCTTCAAACCATCGATACTGAAAAAGATGTACTGCTCTCAAACAAGAAGTTAGTGGGAGACCAAGGTGTAAAATTGGAAGATTTGAAAAACTCATTGATATACTTTAGAACTAGACTTGAAGAGCTAGAGCGTAGTAAAGTTGAAAAGGCTGATTTAATTGCCAATCTTGAGGAAGAAATTCGAAAAATTGATAGTCAACTCCAAAATTTATCATCACAAAACAAGAAGAACACAAGCGAAATAATTGTTGTTTTCTCAACAAATCAGCTCGTTGCTGCTTCGACAACAATCAAATATTTTACTTACGAAGCTGCCTGGTACCCAACCTACGATGTTAGGGCCAACAATATCAATAGCCCATTGAGCATCGTTTGCAAGGCAAATGTTTACCAAACTACAGGTGAGGATTGGAATAAAGTAAAACTATCTGTTTCCTCAGGCAATCCAACATCTGGCTCTACCTTACCTCAAATTTATCCTTGGTTTATTGATATCATACTACCATACCAACAAAGAAATGCGCATCAATATAAAGCATCCGGAGTAGAGTCAAAAGATGATTTAATGGTTGAAGAAGTTGAAGTAAGCGCTTATGGAATAAAGAAATCTGAAGCACCAAAAACCTTTGCACCTGTTTCAGTTTCTGAAAACCAAACAAGTTTCACGTTTAACATCGATATCCCTTACGATATTCCATCCAAGCAGCAACCAACTGTTGCAGTGCTTCAAAGCCCAGAGGTTAAGGCAACCTATCAGTATAATACAGTTCCTAAATTCTCGGAGTACGCCTATTTAGTTGCAAACCTAACAGAATGGCAAGGGTTAAACCTAATGAATGGCAACGCCAATTTGTACTTTGAAAACAACTATGTTGGGAATACCTACCTCGATACCAAAGCTTTTGGTGATACGCTAAAGCTTTCGCTGGGTAAAGATGAAAGTGTTTCGGTAAAACGCACAAAGATTAAATCATTTACCGAAAAGAACCTCGTTGGCTCAAAGGTTACTGATACTCGTAGCTGGGAGATTACCATAACCAATGGCAAAAAACAGGAGGTTGATATTGTAATAGAGGATCAAATCCCCGTTTCATCAAACGAAAAGGTAAAGGTTAAACTTGTTGAGCAGGGTGGTGCTAACTATAACACCTCAACAGGTATGATGAAGTGGGAACTTAAGCTAAAACCATCGGAAACAAAAAAGTTAGTGTTTAGCTATAGCGTTGAATACCCTAAAGGGAGCATGGTAAGCTTGGAATAGAATGATATAATTCATATTTATAGAAAACGCCCATAATTTTTGGGCGTTTTTTTTATCACTTTAATCACTTATTTCTCAACGTTGACATAAATCATCTTTTTTATTGCTCGATTCAATCATTCACAAAACATCAGTAAAATAGGGCATTGTACGAATTTTTCGTGGATGAATTATTCTATTAACCCCACTCTTAAGTCTTTAGGCTATAGCACCTGAATAAAAACATCATCAAGTTTTATATCTTTGCCAATGATTTAAACGATTATTAGTCTATTCTATTAGCTCTAGAAAATCGGTTTATTCAAAATTTTATACAACAAAACATTAAAAAGTATGACCGCTGGACAAGATTTGGTGCGCGTTGGCGTTTTTTATGATGGTAACTACTTTCTGCATGTAAGCAACTACTATAACTATTTTCATCCACGTCGTAAACGACTTAATATTGCTGGTTTACACGAGTTTATTCGTAATATGATTGCCCGTGAAGAGGATGTTGATTCTCGTTTTTGCCAGGTAATCGAAGCACACTACTTCCGTGGCAGAATTAGCGCTCAAGAGGCTAGTCAACGCGGCAATCAGCTTTATAACGACCGTGTTTTTGATGATATTTTGATGTCGGAGGGTGTGGTTACACACTATCTTCCCATTCGGACGCGTGGTGGAAAAAAGGATGATAAAGGCATTGATGTTTGGTTGGCACTAGAAGCTTTTGAGCAGACATTTTACAAAAAATTCAATGTTGTTGTGCTTATCACATCTGATGGCGATTACGTTCCTCTTATCCGTAAACTCAACTCACTTGGATCAAAGGTTATGGTGCTTAGCTGGGACTTCGATTACACCGATGATATGGGCCGCGAGGTGGTTACACGTACATCGCAGGATTTAATCCGCGAGGTTACCTACCCAGTTGCCATGCATGATGTAATTAATCATGGCCTAAAGAATAATGATAAGCTGACTATCAACCTATTCTCACAACAAGATTATAATCAGCCAAAGCCACAGGCTGCTGATTTTGACGATAGTTTGGTAAAACAGGGAACTGCTATGAACATGAATAATGGTTATGGCTTTATCCAATTCCCTCCCAATAACCTATTTTTCCATTACCTTGATGTTGTTGAGTGCGATTTCAACGATATTCACGATGGCGATATCCTTGAGTTCACCGTTGAAAAGAACGATAAAGGCCAGGATGTTGCTAAGAATGTTAAAAAGGTTGAGCACGAAGTAAACGACGATCCCAACGCTTGGTAAGCAAAATCGAGATATTAACTTAAAGGGGATTGTTCGCATTCCCCTTTTCTTTTATCTATTCACTATCAAATTTTAACTTATCTCTTGCCACTTTTTCTTACTTTTGCATCTTATTGATTTATAATTAAAGTTTTTATGGAAAGCACATTGTTTATTTACAACACCTTAACACGCAAAAAAGAAGAGTTTGAGCCAATCAATCCTGGTCATGTAGGACTTTACGTATGCGGTCCAACCGTTTACAACGATGTGCATTTAGGCAATTGTAGAACATTCATTTCATTCGATTTAATATACAGATACTTACTTCACCTTGGGTACAAGGTTCGCTACGTTCGCAATATCACTGATGCTGGCCATTTGGAGGGAGATAGGGATGAGGGCGATGATAAATTTGCCAAAAAGGCAAAGCTAGAGCAGCTGGAGCCAATGGAGATTGTACAAAAGTATACCCTTGGCTTCCGCGATGTGATGCGCACTTTTAATACTTTACCTCCAAGCATTGAGCCAACTGCAACTGGACATATCAGCGAGCAGATTGAAATGATTAAGCAAATCCTTGATCAAGGATATGCTTACGAAAAGAACGGAACCGTCTATTTTGATGTTGAGAAGTATAGCAAAGAGTATTCATACGGACAGCTAACCAATCGTAAACTAGAGGAACTACTCGAAGGAACACGCGAACTTGGCGGTCAGGATGAGAAAAAAGGAAGGCTAGACTTTGCTCTTTGGATTGTTGCCAAGCCCGAAACCTTGATGAAATGGCCTTCGCCATGGGGATGGGGATTTCCAGGTTGGCACATCGAATGTTCGGCTATGGGTCGAAAATATTTAGGAGATACATTTGATATTCATGGTGGTGGTATGGATTTACAGGCAACACACCACACCAACGAAATTGCACAATCGCAAGCTTGCAACCATAAAGCACCCGTAAAATACTGGATGCACACCAATATGCTTACAGTAAATGGCGTTAGGATGTCGAAATCGGCTGGGAATGGATTTCTTCCCAACGAGCTATTTACAGGAAACCATCCTCTACTTGAAAAGGGCTACTCGCCAATGGCTGTGCGATTTTTTATGCTTCAGTGCCATTACCGTAGCACATTAGATTTCTCCAATGAGGCTTTGCAAGCCTCAGAGAAAGGCCTTCAGCGTTTGATGGCGGCAAATCGTTTTATCGATAGAATTAAACCAGCCGATAAATCAACTTTAGATGTTAACGATCTAAACAGAGCCTTTGAGGCGCTAAACGACGATTTCAATAGTTCAGTTGCTATTGCCGTTCTATTCGACTGGGTTCGAAACATCAACCTACTTGCCGAGAATAAGGAAACCATCACCGACGGTGATTTAAATACTCTTCGCAAAACCTTTAGAACAGTTGTTTTTGATATTCTTGGACTAAAAGATGAGCAAAACGAGGGCGGTTCAAAGCAAAGCGAGATAACCGGCAAGCTAATTGATATGCTTTTGAATATGCGACTTGATGCAAAAGCCAATAAAGATTTTGCGACTTCTGATAAAATCAGAAACGAGCTAACTCAAATGGGCGTTACTGTTCGTGATCGTAAGGATGGGTTTGACTGGGAGATAGCATAATGGTTGTCAGTTGTTAGTTGACCGTTGATGGTATACTAACAACTGATTACCCATATATCTAGAATGGCTTAAAGCCAATAATTCCTCTAACATCCTTAATCGTTTTCGAAGCGCTTTCGCGAGCTTTATCTGCTCCCATTTTTGCAACTTTTCGCAGGTAATCGCTATCGGCTAGGTAGCCCTCAATTCTTTCGCGCACAGGGGTTGTAACCTTAATAATATCCTCAGCAAGCTGCTTTTTCATATCACCATAGCGAACTTGGCAGGTGTTATACTTCTCGTTAAAGAATTCGTAAGTCTCAGGAGTTGAAACGATTTTCATTATTGTAAAGAGGTTCTCAATTGCCTCTGGCTTTGGCTGATTTGGCTCTGTTGGACCACCATCAGTAACTGCCTTCATCACCTTTTTGCGGATTGTATCGGGATCATCTGCAAGGAAAACGCCGTTGCCCTCCGATTTGCCCATCTTACCAGAACCATCTAAACCAGGAACTTTAACCAGTTTTTCACCAAAGTTATAAGCAACGGGCTCAGGGAAATAATCCACGTTATACATCCGGTTAAAACGATTGGCAAAAGTACGAGTCATCTCCAAATGCTGTTCCTGATCTTTTCCAACAGGCACTTTATGCGAGCGATGGATTAGAATATCAGCAGCCATTAAGGTTGGATAGGTAAGCAATCCAGCATTAACGTTATCGGGCTGTTTACGAATTGTATCTTTAAATGATGTACAACGCTCAAGCTCGCCTTTGTAAGCATTCATGTTAAGAAGTAGATATAACTCAGGGATTTCAGGAACATCGCTTTGAATGTAAAGCGTAGCAACCTCAGGATCAAGCCCACATGCAAGGTACTCGGCCAAAACTTGTTTTACCGAACCATGAAGGTTTTCTGGCGTTGGGTGTGTGGTTAATGAATGATAATCAGCAATAAAGAAGTAGCATTTGTTCTCATGCTGCATCTTTAAGAAGTTTTTCATTGCTCCAAAATAGTTGCCCAAGTGCAACTTGCCAGTAGGACGAATTCCGCTTAAAACTATATCCATTGTAATAATAATTTGAAAGGCAAAAATAAGAAAGAAAGTCATTAGTTGACTATTACTATTAATTGAAACACCAATTTGTTTAAATTTGAAGGCAATAGACTAACTTGAATTACATAAATTAGGAGTTAATGAAAATGAAATGGCTCACTTATCAAGTGTCCTTAATAATTCCCTTAGCGGCAATAACTTTCCATGTTCACGCTCAGGAGCGAGCAGTTTTAATAAAGGATAGCATAGCCATATTCTACCCTAAAAACTTTAATCCTGAAAAACATCTTCCTTCATTTGCCTTATTAACCGAACCAAATGAAAGTGGACCTTTGCCCAATGACTGGAAAACAAAAGTTTCATTCGCGGAGTTGTTCGGCAAATCAATTGCCCACGTTCAGATTGAAGATAATACAGATTTATACGCTACGGGTGAAGTTACTGGCTCATTAAAAAGGAATGGGACAATCCGAAAATTATGGAACACTGACACTCCGGGCTATTCAAGAGATAATGGAAATCGATTGTACCAATCGCATCCTTGGGTTCTAGGTGTTAGAAAAGATGGATCAGCATTTGGCATTTTAGCCGATAATACATGGAAGCAAGAGATCACGCTTGGAGAAGCAATTGAATTCTCGTCTGACGGTCCACCATTCCGTGTAATTGTTATTGAGGGTAGTTCACCGCAAGAGGTTGTTAAAACCCTTGCCGAACTTACCGGCAAAATGCAACTTCCCCCATTATGGAGTTTGGGATATCAACAATGTCGATGGTCTTACTATCCCGATTCCAGAGTAAAAGAAATTGCAGATACCTTCCGCCTTAAGAAAATTCCTTGTGATGTTATTTGGATGGACATTCATTATATGGATGCATACAAGATTTTCACCTTCTCCCCTAAAAACTTCCCTTCGCCCAAGGAAACAAACTTCTACTTGCATCAAAAAGGGTTTAAATCCATATGGATGATCGACCCTGGAGTTAAAGTTGAATCGGGTTATAGCGTATACGAAACAGGGAAAAAGCTCGATTTATGGGTTAAAACAAGTAAAGGAAACGATTTTATTGGCCAAGTTTGGCCTGGCGATTGCGTTTTTCCTGACTTCACCCAAGCAAAAACTGCAAAGTGGTGGGGTGACTTATATAAGGACTTTATGGCTACCGGAATCGACGGCGTTTGGAATGATATGAACGAACCGTCGGTATTCAATGGTCCAGACTTTACTATGCCCGTTGATAATATTCATTTGGGTAGCGAGGAGATTAAAAAGGATATCCATTTACGCTACCACAATGTTTATGGTATGCTTATGACAAAAGCCTCAAGAGAAGGTATTCTAAGGGCGAATCCTAATAAACGCCCATTTGTACTCACTCGAAGCAACTACATTGGAGGTCAGCGTTACGCTGCAACTTGGACAGGAGATAATTCATCCACATGGCAGCATCTCAAAATGTCAATTCCAATGTGTTTGAACTTTGGTTTATCTGGTCAACCTTTTAATGGCCCAGATATTGGTGGCTTTATGGGCAATGCAACTCCCGACCTTTTTGCACACTGGATTGCAATTGGTGCCTTTTATCCTTTCTCGAGGGCACACAAAGAAGTAACTGGGAAAAATCATGAACCTTGGGCTTTTGGAGAGGAAGTCGAGAAAGTATCGCGCATTGCTATTGAACGTAGATATCGTCTTCTACCTTATCTATATACATTGTTTTATGAAGCTTCTATAAGTGGGATGCCAATAATGCGCCCACTATTTTTTGTTGATAGTAAAGATTTGAACCTAAGAAACGAAGAACAGGTTTTCTTACTTGGATCTGACCTGCTGATAATTCCAAAATGGGCCGAAAATCCTGCTTTGCCTAAAGGGAGCTGGAGAACAATTTCGTTGGTTGGAGAGGACAGCAAAAATGATAAATATCAACCAGACGTTAAGATAAGACCTGGAACTATTGTTCCGCTTGGAAATATTATCCAAAATACTACCGAATATTCGCTTGATACAATAACGCTTTGTGTTTCATTGGATAGCCAAAATAAAGCTTACGGTAAATTGTATGCCGATGATGGTGATGGCTTTGATTACCTAAAAGGGAGATTCACTATCGTAGAATTTAATGCCTTTATTCGCGAAAATGATGTTGTTGTTGAATCATCACTAACAGGAAACTTTCCTATTTACAATAAGATAATTAAGGTTCAACTAATAACTGATGATGGTGTTAGAACAGGCTATGGGAATTTTTCAGCACCTATTAAAGTAAACATGTAACTTTATTCTAATTGCTTTTATAATCATACGAATCAACTATCTTTGCACAAAATCAGCGATATGGAAGGCACAAGGTTAAGCAAAGTTTCGAGGTTACTTCAGAAGGATTTAGGCGATATCTTTCAAAAGGAAGGTGTATCGCTGTTTCGTGGAAAAATAATAACAGTTACATCCGTTCGAGTTAGCCCCGATCTTGGTGTTGCAAAAGTTTATATTAGCATTTTCCCAACCGATAAAAAGGAGGAGATTTTAGAAACCGCTAAGGCTCATTCAAAGCAAATTCGCCATGAACTGGCTCAAAGGGTAAGACATCAGCTAAGAGTAGTACCTGAGTTAATCTTTTATCTTGATGATTCGCTCGATTATATAGAGAATATTGATAAGCTGCTGAAAAGCTAACCCGATGATTAAGCGAATTATCTCCCTTGTATCCCGCTTTATTCCTCGACATTACCAGCAGGTTGTTGTTGCCTTTGTGCTTCGAACCATTGCCATATTCTATAAAGGGAATAAAATAGAAGATCCTATCTCGGGTAAAAAGTACCGAAAAATTCTACCATACGGTCGGCTACAATCAAGACCAAACGCGTTAGCATTACATTCGCTATCGCTCGAAAGGCATCGCCTAATTTGGCTTTATTTAAAGAACAAAACCGATTTCTTTTCTGCTCCAAAACGAGTGCTTCATATTGCACCAGAATACTGCTTTATTAAGCCATTTAAGCGTTTACCCAATATTGATTACGTAACAGCCGATTTAATATCACCTTGGGCCGATGTTAAGCTTGATGTTCAGAATATTCCATTCCCCGATAATAGTTTTGATGTTGCCATTTGTAACCACGTACTTGAGCACGTTGACGATGACAAAAAGGCGATGAGTGAACTGCTAAGAGTTATGAAACCCGAAGGTTTTGGAATATTTCAGGTTCCGCTAGATAGTTCAATTGAAACTACTCTTGAAGATAAATCTATTAATACACCCGAACTTCGCGAAAAGCACTATAAACAACGCGATCACCTTCGCCTATATGGAAGAGATTACGGAAAAAGGCTACAAGATGCAGGTTTTATAGTTACTGAAGATGATTATGTAAAAATATTTTCATCAGAATTGATACAACGATATGCTTTGCCAAAGGATGAGATTCTTTATATTTGTAAAAAGAGGTAGTTAGGCTGTAGGCTTTTAGGCTATAGATAAAATACCTTAATAATGAATGTTATTGCAATAATAGTTTGAAATCTTGCGTCTAACATCTAACTTCTGATTAATGAACTTCCCCTTTTTCATTGCTAAGCGTTACCTATTTGCGAAAAAATCGCATAATATCATAAACATTATCTCATTAATCTCTCTTTTTGGTGTTGCCATTGGTGTTGCCGCTTTAGTAATTGTTTTATCCATTTTCAACGGGTTCGATTCTCTCGTCAAGAATTTGTTTTCAACCTTTGATGCAGAGCTAAAAGTGTGCTTGGTTGAGGGTAAAACATTTAGCATAAGTCAACCCGACGTTGAAAAACTAAGAAATCTTGATGGTGTTGCTGTATTTGTTGAAGTTTTAGAGGAGAATGCAGTTTTCAGGTGCGACGAGAAGCAGTTCATTGGAGTGATAAAGGGAGTATCCAAGAACTATCCCGAACTTACAGGTATTGATTCAATGATTATTGATGGCCGGTTCGAATTGTGGAAAGCCGATCAACCAAACGCAATTCTTGGACAAGGAGTTGCTTACAATCTTGGGGCTCGAATATCGCAATTTTATCCGTTAACAATATATGTACCTAAAAGGGGAAAACTTTCTTCTCTATCACCAGATCAGTTATTGACTACTAAAGGCATCATGATCTCTGGAGTTTTTGCAATCGAGGCTGAGTTTGATTCAAAGTATGTTATCGTTCCT
>JBPXJX010000344.1:0-3840 GCA_051715525.1 Bacteroidales bacterium | reverse complement strand
TTCTCGTATTAAACTGTGGAAGCTCTTCGATTAAGTACCAAGTTATCGACATGAGCAATAACAGCAAATTATTGGCAAAGGGCCTTGTTGAGAGAGTTGGCTTAGCCGACGGGATATTAACCCACAAACCCGAGGGAAAGGAGAAGTACGAAATGTTCGAGCCAATTCCCGATCATAGTGTTGGTATTAACCTCATTCTTGATGCTTTGGTAGATAAGGATCATGGGGTTATTAATAGCATCAATGATATCGTTGCGGTTGGTCATCGTGTTGCGCACGGCGGTGAGTTTTTTACCGAGAGCAGTCTAATTGATGCTAGAGTAAAATCTGAAATCGAAAAATGTATCGAACTTGCACCTCTTCACAACCCTGCAAACCTTAAGGGTATCCTTTCAATGGAAAAACTTCTTCCAGGT
Source organism: Bacteroidales bacterium (assembly GCA_051715525.1). Taxonomy (GTDB): domain Bacteria; phylum Bacteroidota; class Bacteroidia; order Bacteroidales; family Tenuifilaceae; genus UBA8529. Next base: position 3,424 of record JBPXJX010000344.1, on the reverse strand, counting down.
GTTCCTCAAGTTGCTGTGTTTGATACTTCATTCCACCAAACAATGCCTAATTTCTCTTACTTGTACGCTATTCCTTACGAATATTACGACAAGTATAAGATTCGTCGTTATGGTTTCCACGGAACAAGCCATAAATTCGTTGCTCAAAAGGCTTGCCGAATTCTTGGAAAAGATTTCAATTCACAAAAAATTATTACTTGCCATTTAGGTAATGGTGCATCAATTTGCGCTATCAAAAATGGTAAGTCAGTTGATACATCTATGGGCTTTACCCCAGTTGAGGGTTTGATTATGGGTACCCGTAGTGGTGATGTTGATCCAGGTGTACTACTTTTCCTTGCTGAGAAAGAGAACCTAAGCATCAAGCAAGTTAACGATGTAATTAACAAGAAGAGTGGTGTTCAAGGTATTTCTGGTCAATCATCAGATATGCGTGATTTGGAGAATGCTGCTGCGAAAGGCGATGAGCGTGCTCAACTTGCAATTGATATGTATTACTACCGCGTTAAAAAATATGTTGGAGCTTACGCAGCGGTAATGGATGGTGTTGACCTAATCATCTTCACTGGAGGTATTGGCGAAAATGACGATAACATCCGAGCTCACGTATCTGAGGCAATCGATTTCATGGGCGTTGATTTCGATGCTGAGGCAAACAAAGGTGTTCGTGGTAAGGATAAGGTTTTAACCAAGCCAAACTCAAGAGTTACTGTAATGTCTATTACAACAAACGAGGAGCTTGTTATCGCAACCGATACTGCAAACATCGTTTCAAATCTTAAGAAATAATTCATTACCAACAATATAAAAATTAAGAATATGACAATCAATAAACTAGATCAACTTTTTGACGTTCTTCGCAGCAAAACTAAAAAGCGTTTAGTCGCTGCTTTTGCTAATGATGCTCACACCATTGAGGCTGTAAGTATGGCTATCGATATGGGTATTGTTGATGGTACTCTTGTTGGTGATGAGGCTACCATTAAGAAGGTTTGTGCTGAGCACAATATCAAACCTGAAAAATTTAAAATCGTTCAGGAGGCTGATGAGATGAAAGCTGCTACCAAAGCGGTTGAACTTATCAACAAAGGCGAAGGCGACGTTCTTATGAAAGGTCTTGTTAGCTCTGATAAATACATGAGAGCAATTCTTAACAAGGAAACTGGTTTAATGCCTCCAAAGGCTGTTCTTACCCACGTTACTGTTGTTCAAGTTCCTACTTACCCCAAACTACTTGTAGTTGGTGACGTTGCAATTATTCCTGCTCCAGATTTAGCACAGAAGATTGCCATTACCGATTATTTAATTAAGACTGCTCACTCACTAGGAATCGAGAAGCCAAAAGTTGCTCTTCTTGCTGCAACTGAGCAAATGTCAGCTGGTATGCCTGCTTGCGTTGATGCTGCTATTATCGCAAAAATGGCTGATCGTGGACAGATTAAAGGAGCTATCGTTGATGGTCCTTTAGCTCTTGATGTTGCCATCGATAAAGAATCAGCAGAGATTAAGAAGGTTACTGGTGGTGTTGCTGGTGATGCAGATTGTATCCTATTCCCAAATATTGAGTCAGGAAACGTATTCTTTAAAACCTGCACCAAACTTGCTAAAGGCGAGCTAGGCGCTATGGTTATGGGAGCAAAAGTTCCATGCGTTCTTACCTCAAGGGGCGATAGCGTTCAATCAAAGATGTACTCAATAGCTCTTGCTGCTAACGCTGCTAAATAGTTAATAACTAAACAAATACTCTGAGAAAGTACAAATGGAAGAATTTCAAATTCTGGCGATTAACCCAGGATCGACATCAACTAAGATTGCTGTTTACAAGAACAGTAAATCAATATTCTTAAAGAACATTAAGCATACAGCTGATGAATTGAAGGATTTTTCGAAAATCGCCGAGCAGTTTGAGTTTAGAAAGGAGATAATCCTTAGGGAACTGAAGGTTGCGGATATCCAAATCGATAAGATTTCAGCAGTTGTAGGGCGAGGTGGATTGGTTAAACCAATTGAGTCCGGCGTTTACGAGGTAAACGATATAATGAAGGAGGATATTAAGAATAGTACCTTAGGTGAACATGCAAGTAATCTTGGCGCACTTATAGCTGATGATATTGCCAAAGCCATTCCAAATGTACGTGCTTTTATTGCCGATCCGGTTGTAGTTGATGAACTGGAGGATGTCGCTAGAATTTCAGGGCATCCACATTTTAAGCGTGTTTCGATTTTTCATGCTTTGAATCAGAAAGCTATTGCACGTACTTATGCTAAGACACTTGATAAGAAGTATGAAGAGCTAAACCTGATTGTGGTTCACTTAGGTGGAGGTATATCTGTTGGTGCTCATAGAATGGGTAGAGTTATAGATGTAAATAACGCCCTAGATGGAGAAGGCCCTTTTTCACCTGAACGTTCGGGTACGCTTCCATCTGGTCAACTTGCAAAGCTCTGCTTTAGCGGTGAGTATACTTATGAACAAGTTAAGCAAATGATTAAGGGGCAAGGAGGTTTAGTTGCTCATGCTGGTACAAACGATGCTTACGAAGTTGAGATGAAAGCCAAGGCAGGCGATCCAAAGGCAAAACTGATACAGGATGCTATGGCATACAACATTGGCAAGTCAATTGGTTCAATGGCTGTTGTGCTAAAAGGTAAGGTTGATGCAATTATTCTTACTGGCGGTATTGCACATAATCCCGATCTTGTAGATTATATAAAGGATATGGTAGGCTTTATTGCTCCTATGGCAGTATATCCCGGCGAAGATGAAATGGCCGCTCTTGCAATGAACGGACTGATGGTTCTCCGAGGTGAGGTTCAACCTAGAGTTTATAGCTAGATAAAACAAAAAACCGCCTTCGGGCGGTTTTTTTTATGGGGTTGATATTGTAACGGGAATAATCTTTCCGTTCATGAATTTATGCTTGGTAAGGGCAAAATCTACAATAAAAGATGCCATCTCTTCGGCTGTAAAAGGTGCTTTGTAGCCAGGGAAAGCCTCGTTAAGCATTTCTGTGTTTGTTGCTCCAAGTGCTAAGCAGTTGAATGATATTCCTGAATCCTTGTACTCCTCTGCAAGGCACTCTGTTAAAGAAGCTAACGCTGCCTTTGTGGCTGAGTAAATGGATAATCCTGGAAATTTCTGGCTCCCTTGATAACCACCCATGCTGCTAATATTTACAACATGGCTACCTTTACTCATCAATGGAAGCAAGCATTGAATTAACCTTGCTGGAGCATTTAGGTTTACTTGAATCATGTCGTTAATATCGACAGCAGAGAGCTTCGAAAACGGCTTATTAACAAGAAATCCAGCATTGTTTATGAGGATATCTACATTATCAAAATGGCTTTTTATCCGTTTTATTAGCGAGTTTTCGAATTGAAGGGTATTGGCCAAATCGAAAACAATTGGAATAAGGCTGCA
>JBPXJX010000343.1:0-1246 GCA_051715525.1 Bacteroidales bacterium | reverse complement strand
TAATCAGAATGTTATTTATCCTTTTGGGCTAATGTTTGAATGCTTAAAGTTAACGCTTTATACAATTCGACCAATTGGGGCGAATAACCATTTAACTTCTCAAGATGATTATTTATTGTTGTTGTATCGAAACGAATTGCAGGGCCGGTTTGAATTTTTGAGGGATCGCCTTCGAAAGCCTTTTGGATAGTTTCTTGAACTAAAGGTTTTAAAAGGTCGAAATCGAAACCTTTTTCATTCGCAAGTTGGTATGAGAGAGCCAGCAAATGATTAGTAAAGTTATTGGCGATTACTCCTGAAAGGTGCAACCATGCTCTTGTCTCATTGTCAAGCTCGATAACCTTGTTTCCGATGAGTAAAGCCAGTTCGGAGAGCGATTTAAGGGTTGTATCGTTATTAGCGCTAAGACATATGGGCACCTCTTTTAGTGATATAATCCTACTTTTAGAGAATGATTGGAATGGGTAAAAAATGCCAAAGTGATTGAAATTGGATAGAGTAGAAATGTCGGTGCTGCCACTTGTATGTGCTATTACACCTTTGATACTATTGCTGATTTTATCGGCAACAATCTGAATTGCTTTATCGGGAACGCATACAAAATAGAAATCGTTATCTTTATCAAGATCTGAGAGATTGTTTATTGCCGATGCATTTACTTTATTGGCTAAGTTCTGGGCTGAATTGATGTTACGAGAGAATATTTGATTGATGTTACACCCAGCTCTATAAAACGAAATGGCAAGGTTTGTAGCAATGTTTCCTGCACCGATGAATACAATACTTGGTTTTTTGCTTAATCCCATAGTTTACCACACCTTATTATTTTATATGGTGTAAAAGTAAACCATTTAAGTCATATAAGGTAAATTAAAAATAAAAAAGGAGGTTTCACCCTCCTTTAGAAATGTATTTAGTTCCTGCTTATCTTATTCCTTTAACCTTGAGTATTTCTGAGCACATCTCATAATTCTCGGATTGCTTAAAAGCATTTAAAAGACTATCAAAGAAATTCTCATCATCAAACATGGGATGGCTTAAATTAAAAGGCAAATCACCTGAAATAGTTAGGCTAAGTAAATCTTGTTCGTTATCTGTTTCGACATGCGCTCCGGAGGCCTCATTTTCATTTTGAGAGCAAGCTGAATCTTCTATAAAATTCGATGATTGAATTCTATTGGGTTGCTGCTTAAGCACCGACTTAAATTTTATCATATAATTAATCATCTGTAATTCAATTGCCAAC
>JBPXJX010000342.1:0-5853 GCA_051715525.1 Bacteroidales bacterium | reverse complement strand
ACGACGCTCTTCCGATCTAGAAAGAGAAGTTTTTCTCAAAAACCATGATGGTTTCAACCCAAGGAATTCAAACCGGAATGCTTAACCTCAATACTTCCTACGACTTAAAAATGGAGGCTATTGTAATGAACAAGGCAATTGAAATCCCAAATATTTACTACGACCTTGGCAAGGCAACTATTAAACCCGAAGCGGCGCAGGAACTCGATAAGGTTGTTAAACTTTTGCAAGATAACCCTTCGATTCAAATTGAGCTAAGCTCGCATACCGATGCACGTGGCAACTCACCTCAAAACATGCAGCTATCGCAACAGCGTGCCGAATCGGCTAAAAAATATATGGTTTCAAAAGGTATTAATGATTTACGAATCGTTGCCAAAGGCTATGGCGATACCATGATAAAGAACCGTTGTGGCAAAGGGGTTAATTGTAGCGAAGCAGAACATGCTGCAAATCGAAGGACAGAGATAAAGGTTATAAGTATTTAGGAGAAAAGGGCAATAGCCCTTTTCTTATATCCTCAAACCCTGAAACATTTCCTACTTTTGCCTGTTCTCTATTCTCAACGTTGATTATCTATGGAAAAACAGATTTATCCCGTAACTGGGATGTCGTGCGCAGGCTGCTCAAGCAGCGTTGAATCGATGCTTAAAGCGCAGAGTGGAGTTAAGGATGCTGGCGTTAACCTTGCTAACCATACAGCTTGGGTCGAGTTCGACCCAAAGGTTATTACACCAATTAAACTTCAGGAAACAATTCGGTCAATTGGATACGACCTTATCATTGATTCTGTTGATACAGACAAAACGGTGAGCGAGGCACGCGAAAAGAATATCCATTCTCTTAAAACTAGGACTATTCTTTCAGCAATAATATCTTTACCAATCGTACTGCTCGGAATGGTTTTTATGCATTGGGAGTACTCTGCATACATCTCCATGGTGCTATCGGCTATAGTAATCTTCTGGTTTGGGCGAAACTTCTACATAAACGCCATGAAGCAGACAAGGCATTTAAAAGCCAACATGGATACATTGGTTGCGCTTAGCACATTTATTGCTTTTACGTTTAGCCTTTTCAACACGTTTTGGCCTGAGTTTTGGCATAGTCGTGGTTTGCACCCACATGTTTACTACGAGTCGGCTGCGGTAATTATCACATTCATCCTTTTAGGGAAATTCCTTGAGGAGAATGCCAAAGGTAAGACCTCATCATCAATACGAAAACTAATGGGCTTGCAGCCCACAACGGTTGCACTTTTAGTTAATGGTCAACCTGTTGAAACGCCAATTCACGAGGTTAAGGTAAATGATCAAATTGTTGTAAAACCGGGCGATAGAATCCCTGTTGATGGCAGTGTAGCATCAGGCTCATCGTTTATCGACGAGAGCACAATTACAGGAGAACCCATTCCTGTTGGTAAAGCCAATGGCGATAAAGTTTTTGCAGGAACTATCAACCAAAAAGGCTCACTTACCATTGTTGCTGAAAAGGTTGGCTCCGAAACGATGCTTAGCCACATCATCAAGATGGTTGAACAGGCGCAAGGCAGCAAGGCTCCCGTTCAACACCTTGCTGATAGAGTTGCGTCAATATTTGTACCGGTTGTTATGGCCATTGCCCTTTTAAGCATGTTCATTTGGTTTGTTTTAGGAGACGAAAATGGAGTAATCCAAGGAATTCTGGCTCTTGTAACAGTATTAGCAGTTGCATGTCCTTGTGCCTTAGGTTTGGCTACGCCAACTGCAATTATGGTTGGCGTTGGGAAAGGTGCTGAAAACAACATTCTGATTAAAGATGCCGAAAGTCTTGAAATTGCTCATAAAATCACAACAGTTGTTCTGGATAAAACGGGTACAATGACCGAAGGAAAACCCGAGGTTATTGACATTGCTTGGGCAGATGGAACAACAGATATCGAATTGCACTCTAACATTATACTGGCAATCGAAACGCTATCGGAACATCCACTAGCTGATGCTGTTGTTAAACATTTTGGCAAACCATCGGCATTAAAGGTTGATGCCTTCGAAGCTGTCACAGGGATGGGTGTTAAAGCTTTGGTAAATGGAAGTCAATATATAGTTGGTAATCAAAAGCTATTAGCCAGCTACAATGTTCAAATTACAGATTCATTGCTAACTAAAGCAATTCAATGGGAAGAAGATGCCAATACCGTTATCTTTTTCGCTGAAAAAAATCTAGCAATCGCTGCAATTGCTATTGCCGATAAGGTTAAAGTTTCATCAACCAGTGCCATTGCCAACCTCAAACAATTGGGTATTGAGGTAGTGATGTTAACAGGCGACAACCACAAAACGGCTAAGGCCGTTGCTCAAAGAGTTGGTATAGATAGATTTGAATCCGACTTATTACCATCTAATAAAGGCGAATATATCAAATCGTTACAAAATGAAGGTAAAGTCGTGGCAATGATTGGCGATGGAATAAATGATTCGCAAGCGCTTGCCCAAGCCAACGTAAGCATTGCCATGGGTAAAGGCTCTGACATTGCTATGGAGATTGCAAAAATCACACTCATAACATCCGACCTCACCTACGTTTCCAAAGCAATTCAGCTATCAAAGCGAACCATGAAAACTGTAAAACAAAACCTTTTCTGGGCATTTATTTACAACCTTATTGGAATTCCACTTGCTGCAGGGATACTTTATCCATTCACTGGTTTCCAGTTCGACCCAATGATTGCTGGTGCCGCAATGGCGTTGAGTTCTGTTTCGGTGGTTTCGAATAGTTTGAGGCTTAGAAAAATTCGGTTAAAGTAATTTAATATTCAACCACGGAGTTTCACAGCATTATTCACCGAGTAACACAGGTAACACTATATATAAATCCTTGTTTTACCAGGCACAAAACAAAACCAGGATTATTTCGGGGTGAAAAAATCCTGGTCACTAGGTGCGGACGAGCCGCAGGAGTGTCAGATTACTGTTATTTCGGTTGACGGGACTCAAATGCTTTCGCGTTTGGTTATCTTTCGTCCATGCAAGGTTTCAATTTGCTTGTTACAGCTTACCTTCCCCTTTGCATCCGCTTCTGATTTGTTGAACTAGCGATTTAGCTATCTTACGATTTCTACTTTGCTGCTCTAAACCGACTTGTTCTTTGTTTTATCTTAGACTAGTTACGGTCATTACATCTCAAAAGCAAACCTTTTATCGCTCATCTGATAGAACAAATATAATATGAGAATCAACCCATTACAACTATTTTCAGGTTTTGATACTCACCAGGTTTCAACAGGAGATATTAACAATTGTTTATAACGCAGGGAGTTATGATTGGCTCGCGTTTTCAGAAGAATGATAACTAGTTAAATCTGATAATATTAACACCCTTAAAGATTATAAAGAATGTAGTTTATTATTGCGTAACAATCTATCTTAGTGAACCTTTGTGCCTTTAAGACTTTGTGGCAAATATATCTTAGCCACTAAGGCACTAAAGCACTAAGAAAACACGAAGATCAACTCGCTTTACCTAAAAAGAATGGATTGAGGATTCCTTCTCACCTCACAGGTTTAAACTTGATAAAGTTCCCATTATAGAACTCTTCAAAGGCAGTTTCAAGTTCCTTATCAGTATTCATAACTACTGGACCTCTCCAGGCTATCGGCTCGCCTAGTGGCTTACCTCCAATTAGTATTAACCTTGCTCCATCAGCTCCTGCTTTTATGTTTATCTGATTTCCTTTTTCAAACATTACGAGCTCTTCGGTTCTAACAAAATCTTCCCTATCAGGGAATGTGGCAACTCCATCGTAAACATAAGCAAAGCAGTTAAACTCCTCATTGACTGCATATGAAAAGTTAGCATCAGGCCATATTTTGATATCAAAATAGATAATATCAGCAAATAAATCATTTACAGCGCCTTCAAAATGCTTGAATTTACCAGATATGAGTTTAACTCGAGTCTCAGGACTTTCAACCGAAGGGATATCATTTGTAGTGATATCACGATACCTAGGGTTAGTCATTTTATGCACCTTTGGTAAATTGACCCACAGTTGAAAACCATACATCAGCTCATTTTGAGGTAATGGCATCTCCTGATGGATAATTCCGCTCCCAGCAGTCATCCATTGAACATCGCCAGGGCCAATAACACCTGAATTGCCTAAGCTATCGCCATGCTCAACCTTTCCCTCAAGCATATAGGTTACAGTTTCAATCCCTCTATGCGGATGCCAAGGAAAACCAGCTAAATAATCCTTCGGATTATCAGAACCAAAATGATCGAAAAGTAAAAATGGATCAGTTTCGCATCGAGTTTCGTAACCAAAAACTCGTTTTAGCCTCACCCCTGCCCCTTCGAGCGTTGGGTGCGACCTTAGCACTTTCTTAACCTTACATATCATCGTTGTCAAATTTAGCCTCAAGTTAAGTCGAATATGGATGAAAATCAAGTTATAAGTTTAATGGTTACGAGTTACTGGTTACTTTTGTACGGATCACTTTTTCCCCGAAAACCTTTATTAACAATCGCTTTACAATAATTCAACTTATTAACAGTTAAGTGTTGATATAAAAGACTAGGATTAATAAACTATTAAGCCATTTCTTAGTACTTTTATCGGAATTTCAACGAGATATAATATGTTAAATCGCAACATCAGGTTTGTCCTCATCTTCATAACAATAGCATTCGCAGAGTGCATCCAGGCTCAAGAATCAACCATCTATACGAATTTCGACGCTTCTTTTCGTCGTGGACTCGAACTATACAACAAAGGGCAGTTTGGCGATGCACAAAAGCAGTTCGAAAAGGTTGCCACTTCGATGGAACCAGGTGCAAGTCAAATAAAATCGGATGCTGAATTTTATAGGGCGATGTGTTCAATCGAACTCACAAATAAGGATGCCGAGTATTTGATAGGTGCATTTATAAACAGCTATCCCGAAAGTCAAAAGGTTGACTTCGCCTTCCTCGAAATGGGTCGCCTACGTTACAACGAAAAGGATTATAAAAATGCCTTAACTTGGTTTAAAAAAATCGACAGAAAAGCCTTTAACGATGAGCAAAAGGCCGACTTACAGTTTATGATTGGTTACAGCCATTTTAACCTCAATGAGTTTGATGCAGCAAGTCGCGCATTTTTTGAGATAAAAGACACTGATAATAAATTCTCATCACCTGCTACCTACTACTACTCACATATAGCATACACACAAAAGAATTACGCAACAGCACTAAAAGGTTTTCAAAAACTTCAAAAAGATGAAACTTTTGCTCCCGTTGCTCCTTTCTATATCGCTCAGATTTATTATTTACAGCATCAATACGACAAAGTGGTGGAGTTTGCTCCTGCCCTAATCGAAACGGCATCTGAAAAACGTGCCCCTGAAATTGCAAGATTAGTAGGTGACTCATACTATCGTCTGAAAGATTATGAAAAGGCAGCATCATACTTTGAGAAATATCTTGAAAAAACCAAAAACGCCTCACGCGAGGATTATTATTTGATTGGCTACAACTACTATAAACTTCTAAATTACAGTAAAGCAGCAAATAATTTAGAAAAAGTATCAACCCTCGAAGATTCGCTTAGCCAAAATGCTAATTACCATTTAGCCGATTGTTATATTAAACTTAGCGATAAAAACAAAGCCCGTCAGGCTTTGGCATTAGCATCTAAACTAAATTTTGATCTTGTTATCAAAGAAGATGCACTTTTCAACTATGCTAAAATCACCTACGAATTACTATACTCACCTTTTAACGAGGCTATTGATGCGTTCAAAACGTATATCGAAACCTATCCTAATACTCCTCGAACCGATGAGGCATACAATTACTTAGTTCTTGCATATTCTAACACTCGAAACTATA
>JBPXJX010000341.1:0-1060 GCA_051715525.1 Bacteroidales bacterium | reverse complement strand
CAAATGTAAATCTTTCATCCCTAACAGGAACATTGGACCTGAAAACTTTTACTTTAATGATGTAGTTATTGCCATCTTTCCCTTGGTACTTAATTTGAACGGGCTCAAGGCTTTTTTTATCAAATTTAAGGTTTAGCTTTGAGTAAGGTGTGCTCAAATCAATTGGGTAGAGTTCCAACTCGTAAATGGTTCTATTCTTTTCATTTTTTTCACCTATAAACTTAGATTTAAAGTTCTTCTCGTAATCTTTAAAAAGTTTTGTAGGATCGTCAAGGAATCCACCTTCTAAAACCTTAGGCTCTGAAATTGTTACTTCGTTGGCTTGCTTGTTATACTGCCATTTAGTTTTACCATCGTAAAAAGCTTCCATACCCATGAGTTCAAGATTGTATTTTTTCCCTTTTACAACGATATCTCCTTCATGAGTATCGGTTATTTTCTCCTTAAGGTTTTCGAGCGTAAATGAAAATTTAGCCGAAAGTGAGGTCAAGTTTTGCATTTTTAAACTAAACTCTTTTACAACATCCTTCCCTTGTTGCTGTGGGGCCTGGGCTAAAACAAAAGCTGAAATGCAAATACCCATCAGAATTAAACCATACTTCTTCATCTTGTAATTTATTATTGTTGATTTTGTAAACTTTTTATAATTTGTTCGAGCGATACTTCATCTGTTATAAGTACATTACGGGCTTTGCTACCTTCAAAAGGGCCAACAACACCTGCTGCTTCGAGCTGATCAATAATCCTGCCAGCACGGTTATAACCGATTGAAAATTTCCTTTGTATTAGTGATGTAGAACCTTGTTGGTACTGAACTACAAGTCTTGCTGCCTCATCGAAAAGGTCGTCGCGCTTACGAAGGTCTACCTCAAAATGCTCCTCATTCGATTCTGGTGAGTACTCAGGTAGCATAAAGGCAGTTGCATAACCCCTCTGATTGCTAATGAAATCGGTAAGGCGTTCAATTTCTGGCACATCAACAAAAGCACATTGTACACGAACCATATCACTCCCAGTAGAAACAAGCATATCGCCACGTCCAAAGATCGGAAGAGCGTCG
>JBPXJX010000340.1:0-1158 GCA_051715525.1 Bacteroidales bacterium | reverse complement strand
CGACGCTCTTCCGATTTACTGGGTCATCGAGAGGTATGCTCTTAAATTATGCCGTAAAATAAATATCAATATAATGTGGTTTTTAAAATTTATTCTTATCGTCTTTATCGTTCTAACTGTTTTGGGTTGGATTGGACGAATATTCCTACGTATATACTTGGCTCGCTTAGCTCGCAGAATGCAACAGCAATATGAGGATAAAGGGCAAAAGGTAGGCGAAACGTATATAAAAGAAACAACCTCAAAAGAGAAAAAGGTTGATAAAACTGTTGGCGATTACGTAGATTTCGAAGAAATTAAATAGCAAAAAAATGATTGATATTGTAGTAGGAATCGATATAGGAGGAACCAATTCAGTAATTGGTTTTGTAACCCATGAAGGGGAGTGTATTGCCGAAACAACATTACCAACGAAGAATAACAATAGCTTCGAAAGCTATATTGAATCATTAGTACAAGGCATTAAGTCGCTTCACAACTCTGTTGGTATCGATAAGTATCGCCTTAAAGGTATCGGTATTGGAGCGCCAAATGGATCTTTTAGCCTTGGCGCAATAGTTAATGCGCCAAACCTCGATTGGAAAGGTGTACTGCCCATTTGTAAAGAAATTACCAACCTCACAAACCTACCCTCCGTTGTAACGAACGATGCCAATGCAGCAGCACTTGGCGAAATGCTTTTTGGCGGAGCAAAGGGAATGAAAGATTTTATTGTGGTTACTCTTGGAACAGGACTAGGAAGCGGAATTGTTTCCAATGGCAAGCTAGTTATAGGCCACGATGGGTTTGCTGGTGAGCTGGGTCATACAATTGTGGAAATCAACGGCCGTATGTGCGGTTGTGGAAATAGAGGTTGCCTCGAAACATACGTATCAGCATCGGGCATTAAGCGAACAGCTTTCACAATTCTTGCACAAAGCAATAAACCAAGCCCGCTAAGAGGAGTAAGCTTCGATAATTTAACTTCAAAGCTTGTTACTGATGCCGCACATGATGGCGACTCTATTGCCCTTGAGACATTCGAATTTAGCGGAAAAATCCTAGGAATTAAGCTTGCCGAAGCGGTTACCCTTTTTAGCCCCGAGGCCATTTTCCTGTTTGGTGGCGTAGCAAAAGCAGGAAACTTCCTGTTTGAGCCAACAAAAAAGTACATGGAGG
>JBPXJX010000339.1:0-18876 GCA_051715525.1 Bacteroidales bacterium | reverse complement strand
TGTTTGAGGTTTCGTGGGTTGAAGGGCAAAAAACAGGTTTTTTTATTGATCAGCGCGAAAACAGGCTTTTGTTGCAATCGTACTCAAATGGAAAAACGGTACTTAACACATTTGGATATACTGGAGGGTTCTCAGTTTACGCCATGAAAGGTGGTGCTTTAAAAACAATCACCGTTGACAGCTCACAAAAGGCCATCGATCTTACAAAAAGAAATATCGAACTAAATTTTGGTAAAACATCAAAACACGAAGCTGTTTGCCTCGATGTGTTTGAATTTATTAGATCGACTAGCGAAAAATTCGACATCATAATTCTCGATCCGCCTGCTTTTGCAAAGCATAACGAAGCGCTTCGCAATGCATTACAAGCCTATAAAAGACTCAATGCAGCAGCCATTGATAAATTAAACCCTGGCGGTTTGCTATTCACCTTTTCGTGCTCACAAGTCGTGAACAAAGAGAACTTCCGGAACGCAGTATTTTCAGGCTGTGCAATGACTGGGCGAAAAGTTCGAATTCTTCATCAGCTAACACAGCCAGCCGATCATCCCATAAACATTTACCACCCAGAAGGAGAATATTTAAAAGGGCTGGTTTTACAGGTTGAGTAAAATAGACAATATGCCAACCGAACTTGCGAGTTCAGCGGAGCTAATTTATCAATTTGAAAATGGCAACACAGAAAAGTTTTCGTTTCTAAAGGAGATATCACAAAAACTATAAAGGAAACCTTGCTAACGGAACAACATCGTGATCCGAAAAATCTCCTTTAAGATATTTGTAGTAACCAGCAATAGCAATCATTGCAGCATTATCGGTAGTAAAACGAAACTCAGGGATGTAGACATTCCACCCATTTCGTTCCCCAAGTTGAGTAATCGCAATACGCAAACCAGAGTTTGCAGATACCCCACCAGCAATGGCAATCTCTTTTATTTTTGTTTCCTTAACTGCTTTTTCAACTTTATCGAGCAGAATTGAAACAATAGTATGCTGCAATGAAGCGCACAGATCGGCTTTATTCTCCTCAATAAAATTAGGGCTCTCATTTAACCTATCGCGCAAGAAGTAAAGGAAAGAGGTTTTTAACCCGCTAAAACTAAAATCAAGACCCTTTTGTAACGGTTTTGCAAATTGGAATGCATTAGGATTTCCTTGCTTGGCAAGACTATCAATCACAGGTCCTCCGGGATAAGGCAAACCCATAACCTTTGCACACTTATCAAAAGCCTCGCCAGCAGCATCATCAATAGTTTGTCCAATTATCTCCATATCCAAATAATCGCGAACGACAACCAGTTGAGTGTGCCCTCCTGAAACTAAAAGGCATAGGAAAGGAAAACTTGGCTGCTTTTCGCCTCCCTTTTCTTTCACAAAGTGGGCTAAAACATGACCTTGAAGGTGGTTGATTGCAACCAAAGGAATATCCTGAGCAAGAGCAAATCCTTTTGCAAACGATGCACCAACAAGCAGCGAACCCAGCAATCCGGGTCCACGAGTAAATGCAACAGCATTAACTTCGCTTTTATCAATATTGGCAAGTTTAAGTGCCCTATCAACCACAGGAATAATATTTGCTTGATGCGCACGTGAAGCCAGTTCTGGAACTACACCACCATAAACCTGATGAACCTCCTGATTACTAATCTGGTTCGAAAGCAAATACCCATCGCGAATAACCGCAGCAGAGGTGTCATCGCACGAAGACTCAATCCCAAGAATAACTACGCTCATCGACAAAATCGTTAACTTAACAAAAGATATTTACAAAACACGCCTCAACCCAACCATTGCGCTACTTTTTTTTGTACTTTTCGGTACTTTTAGGCATGATTTATGATAATGTGACTTTTTAAAATCGGAACAAAAGTATCAAAAAATTAGTCAAAATAGTAGTCTGGGGCATAGTCCTTTTTTTCGCCCTTATCATTTTTGTATGGCTCTACCTACAGAATAGCCATGTACAATCCATGCTTATAAATGAGGCTACTGCATATATCGAAAAACACTTCAACGTAAAAGCCAGAATTAAGAGTGTTGATATTAAACCCTTCAACAATATCCTACTGAATGAGGTTTTAATCAACGATTTAGATCAAGACACACTAATTTATGCTAAAAGCATAAAGGTTTCGCTCCTTTGGTTTAATAACGATGAAAATGTTTTAACCTTTAAAAGAATAAACCTGGTTAATGCTGATATTAATTTCAACATCGATTCATTAGGTTATCTCAATCTCGAAAGTCTTATAAATAAACTATCGCCACCCGATACTATTTCTTCGCCACCATCGTCAAAGCCATTTGCCATTGAGATTAACAATATTAGCATTGAGAATAGTCGGTTTAGATTAGCCTCCTACAAGCCAGCTAAGCAAGAGAAAGGTATCAACTTTGAGGATATGGATCTTAGACAGCTTAATATTGATGCCAAGGATTTTGGGCTACATCGCGATACCATATCCATGGTTATTAATAATCTGAGTTTAGTCGACAAAAGCGGATTTAATGTTGAAAAATTTCGGGCTGAGTTTAGCCTTTGCAATAAGCATATCAACTTTGATAAGTTGAGAATAAAATCACACGGATCAAATCTGCAATTACCCTATTTGCATCTATCGTTCGAGAGCATGAAAAGCATGAGCCGTTTCGTTACCGATGTTACGGTTGATGCTAATATCGAGAATTCCTTACTTAATACACAAACCCTTGGCCATATTGCCCCTGAACTATCGGACTATGGAATTGAAGTAGTTCTAAATGGCAAAGTTAAAGGCACTATAAGCGATTTGCGTGCAAAAAATCTACTTATCACAAGCGGAGCCCAAACCCGTATTCTCACAAACTTTCATATAACGGGACTACCCAAAATCAGCAAAACACTTATGATTGTTGATTTTAAAGAGTTATCGACATCACGTGCGGATATTGAGCAATTTAAAATTGTAAAAACTAACAAGCCTATTGTAAGCCTACCATCAGAACTTGATGAGCTTAAAAAAATAACCTACAAAGGGAACTTTACTGGGTTTATCAATAATTTTGTGGCATTCGGGAGCATTTCATCTGCAATTGGAAAACTATCTCTCGATCTATCGATTAAACCCGACACCACTCAGAACACTGAGTTTAGCGGAAACGTTTCTACAACTAACCTAGAACTAGGCAGACTCCTAAAAACAACCTCATTAGGCCGAATAAGCCTAAACGCTGTGGTCAAGGGGACTTCCGACAAGAACGCCCATTTACAAGCATTTACTGATGCAACCATAAGCAGTTTGGAAGCGAATAGCTACGACTATACAAACATCAAGATAAATGGGAATCTTACCAACACAACCTATATTGGGTCTGTTGCGCTTGACGATCCGAATTGCAAACTTAATTTCCTTGGAAGAGTTGATTTTACCGATAGTATCCCTGTGTTTGACTTTTCGGCGTTCGTTCCAAAAATTGATTTAGTTAAAACAAACCTTAACCCAACCGATTCAATTTCACAAGCATCATTTTTGCTCACAGCAAAATTCTCGGGTAACAACCTCGATAACAGTAAGGGTGAAATTAAGGTGGTTAACTCATGGTATAAAAACCAAAATGGTGAGTTTAAACTTTCTGACATAACACTAAACGCCGACAATAACAAGGATAGCAAGCTAATATCTTTCCAATCGGAATTCATGGAGGGTGAACTTCGGAGCAAGTATAACTATGCTAAAATTGCTGAAAACCTAAATAAATTGCTTTGGCGATTCATCCCTGCACTTAAACCCAATTTGGATGATGAGGAAAAGGTAACTAAAAAGGTGGAAAAACCTGAGATTAATGACTATATTGTAAAGTTACGATTAAAGAAAACAAAAAAAATAACTGATGTTCTTGCACCCACATTAAGGATAGCAGAGAACACTAGCGTTTTTGGAATTTTCAACCCCGATTTAAACACATTAACCCTAAAAGTTAAGATCCCTGAACTGGTATTAGGAACAAAGGTTTTTAAAGACATCCTTGTTGATGGTCAAGCCAAGGATAGCCTATTCGAGGCAACCATCTCAACCCCTACATTAAACCTTGGCAACTCTGCAATCAGAAACATAAGCCTATCAACTACGATTGAAAAAAATAAAATTGACTTAGGCTTTGGTTGGGATAATAAGCAAACTCTAGTTAACAAAGGAATAATCAGGGCAACTGCCGACTTCAACCCATCAACACTTGGCAACGGGTCCGTTGCGTTTATCGATTTTAAAAAATCAGAATTTATCATTAACGATTCAACGTGGACGGTTACTCCTAGTTCAATTAAAATAGATACAGCAAATATCACAATTAACCAGTTTAAATTATCAAATCAACAACAATCACTTTTCGTAACTGGAAGCATATCGAAAGTCCCAACAGATTCAGTTCAAATCATCCTCGACAATCTCGACATTTCAAACATTAATTTTTACCTAAAAAGCATCGGATACGAATTGGGGGGTCGAATAAATGGATTTGCAAGGGTGAATGATATTTACAATAGCCCGACTCTATTTGCAGATATTGGTATAAATAAGTTTGTAGTTAATAAGCGTGCAATCGGAGAAGTTAAGTTTAATAGCGAATGGTTTAGCAATGAGAAACGCTTACAACTCGACCTTAAAAATACAAAAAACGACACAACTACATTTGAAGCCTTTGGTAACCTATTTGCTGAAACAGGGAAAATCGACTTCAAAGTAAATATTGAAAGGATTCTTCTTGAGCATTTTAGCCCAATTCTTGAAGGAGTTGCATCAAACCTAAAGGGTAAACTAAATGGAAAGCTTGCCATAACTGGTACAACAAATAAACCATTAGTAAATGGCGATTTAAATATAAACGGCGGAACGATTACCATCGACTTTATGAAAGCGCCATACACTATAACTGATAAAGTTACCTTAAAGAACAGCGATATACTTTTCAGAAACTTCAAAATTCTTGACTCACAAAACAATTTGGCTTTAGTCAATGGCGAGGTCAAGACAGGCTACTTTGGAAACTTTAACCTAAACTTAAATATCAGCCCAACTAACTTCCAATGCATAAATACAAAAGAAAAAGATAATGAACTTTTTTACGGAACGGTTTATGCTTCGGGTTTGGTTTCTATTACAGGTAAGCCTGATGATATCAATATGAATATTGCTGTTCGTACCGAAAGCAATACAACGCTATTCCTTCCTCTATCGAATAGTAGCGAAGTATCAAAGAATAATTTCATAACATTTACAAGCAAAAACTCTGATGAGATTTTTATTGAGGAAACACTCCCTGCAATCGTAGAGTCAAGTGGTACCAATATGAATCTCAATTTCGATTTACATGTAACACCCGAAGCCGAAGTGCAAATTATAATCGATAAAAAATTAGGCGATATTATCAAAGCTCGTGGTTCGGGGAATCTGAAAATGGAGGTTAACCCGAATACCGATCTGTTTAAAATTTTTGGCGACTATAATATCGAAAAGGGAGATTATTTATTCACCCTACAGGGGGTAATCAATAAAAAATTCAAAATTGATGCTGGCAGTACGCTATCGTGGGATGGTAACCCTACCGATGCCACCATGAATATTAAGGCAATTTACATGGTTCGTACACCACTTAAAGACCTACTTTACGATTATACAGGAAAGTATGATAATAGGGTACCGGTAAACTGCCAAATAGATTTAACTCAAAAATTGATGGCTCCTGGCATTAAATTCAATATTGATGTTCCAAATATCGATAACGAATCCAAGCAACTAGTTGAAAGCTCGCTAAATACTGATGATAAAATCAACATGCAATTCCTTTCATTGCTTGTAATTGGCAGCTTTATTCCTCCCAATAAGGAAATTGTGCAACAAAATAGTTCAAGCGCAACCCAAAGTAGTAGCGGGTTAACATCAGGTATAGGAAATTCATTAGGCGAACTGCTATCGAACCAGCTCAGCAACTGGGTTTCGCAGCTTAGCAAATCGTTCGATATTGGTTTCAATTACCGCCCTGGCACCTCCGATAACCTCAACTCCGATCAGTACGAACTTGCTGTATCCACTCAGCTTCTCGACGATAGGGTTTCAATCAATGGAAACATGAATTACGGCAATCGGAGCAATTCAAGCGCAATTGCAGGTGACTTTAACATTGACATTAAACTTAACAAATCGGGAAAACTTAGGTTTAAGGCCTTTGCCCGTTCAAACGATGAAATAATTACCACAACATCGCAACAAACATACACCACAGGTGCTGGTATCGTTTACCGCGAAGACTTTAACAATTTTAAAGATCTAAGATACCGAATTAAAAATACCTTTAAGCAGGATGAAGTTACAATACCCCTCAAAGACCCAAATACCCAAGAGCCCGACACAACCTCTGTAAAAAAACCTGAAACTTTTCTGTTTTTTCCTTCCCAAAAAGAGTAATCGAACACATAAGGTATTTCGACTTCAGACATTTGGAATGTATTCATGAATAATCAACAATTAACATTATTAGTGTCATTTAACAAATACCTCAATAATAAGATTGATAAGGTAAACGTTTTTAACTAAATTTGAGGTGTGAAAATCGAATCGATTTATGGTTGGAATATCAAATAAGGTTCAAGGATTTGTTGGAACTATTGTTGTTCACACACTTGTTATAGCACTATTGCTACTCATTAGCCTTTCGGCTTCGTTACCAGAAGATGAGAATGAAGGGTTACTAATTAATTTTGGTAATAGCCAGGATGGCTCGGGAAATATTGAAACAATGGTAAACTATGATAATGCTGTAGCTGTTACCTTTACTCAAAAACCTGAGAATCAGAAAGAGGATGAAAAAAAGATTCTTACCCAAGATTTTGACGACAATTCTCCTGCAATGGAGGTGAAAAAGAAAACAACCAAAAAGGATACTAAAAAGAAAACCACCCCAACCAAAGAGGTAACAAAAACTAAAAAAGAGACAAAGACTACTACAAAGGAAACACAAGATAATAAAGAAACTGAGCAGGCTAATACAACCGAAGAGGTTACTCTACCTGTTGTAAATAAGAAAGCGCTTTTCCCAGGCAAAGCCACTGATGGCGGATCAGGTGGCGAGGGAGTAACTGGTAAAGAGGGCAACCAAGGCTCACTCGAAGGTTCACCCGACTCGCAAAATCGCACTGGTGGAGCAACTGGTGGTAATGGCGAGGGCGAAGGCAACGGCAAGGGAAAAGGTATTAACTTTAATCTCGGCGGACGAAAATCATTATCGCTTCCAAAACCAGACTACCTGAAGCAAAAGCAAGGAATTGTAGTTGTTGAGGTTACTGTAGACCGTCAGGGTAAAGTAACCAAAGCTATTCCTGGAGCAAAGGGTACAACAACGCTTGACGAGGATTTGCATAAAGCCGCGGTAAAAGCAGCCCTAACTGCTAAATTCGATGTAAGCGAAAACGCACCGGCTTATCAAAAGGGAACGATTACTTACGTGTTTAAGTTTCAATAAAGGCTAATTAGGCTGTTGGTTTTTAGACTGTAGGAATAGCTAAAGAGATTTTATCTCTAATCAATTATTTTATTTTAAACAACTGAAAAGCAGAGAAATTAAACGCTACGACTCGAAGGCGCTCATTTGCTCCCACTCTCAAATTCTCCCATTCTCTTCGCTCATCGCTCAAAACTTATTCTTCACCGCTGAGGCGCGGAGGACGCTGAGAATCTAACGCTACAATAAAAATAAAGTTCACTTTCTCTTATTCTCCCATTCTCATCTTCCCTCCATCTCCTTTTCACATTTTCTCACTATCTCATATTCTCACACTAATCTCTCTCCTCTCATCACTCAGTCACTCTTTCCTAAAAATTCCCCTGATACTTGAGCTTCTTCTCGTTTCTTTTCAGATTAAAGTCAAACATGTAGCTATAAGTAAGGTTTCCAGAAAACTGTGTCATAGACTTTAAAAGGCCTTTGTTATATACCCTTGCTAGGCTAAAACTAAAGTTATGCCTTTTCTGCAAAGTTATTCCAGCCGAAAGCCTAAGGTTAAGAATATTTGCTAATGTTAGCGTATCATTAAAAGATTGACTGTAAGTCCCAATAATTCCAACCTTTAGCTGCTCAAAAAATGCCTTTTGCAGCGAAAGATTATAGCTCATTACCCCCATAAATCCATTAACCATCTGATTATGGTTATAATTTATCGAGGCTGAAGCGTTAAACTTTTGAGGAATTAACGAATACTGATACGATAGCATCGAGTTATAGATGCGACTGCCAGTATACTTCTTTTGATTTGATTGCTGCTCCGACGCTTCTTGGTAAGTAAATGCACTACTTACACTTTGTCGGTTATCCTTGCTACTTTTTAAAACATAGCTTGCATTGCCCGATACGGTTAAGTTAAGCTGCGAAAAGCTTAGCGTATCCAAATTCTGAAACTGATTTGTTTGTGTAACCTGATTGTAAATATCCTTAATATGAGTAAACGATTGAACATTTGAGTATGAAACGCCCACATTTAAGCGACTATTTATTGCCGATGAAGCATTTGTTGAGATGATAAAACGCTTATTGGTATTCAACTTCTGATTTACTAAGTTATCGCGCTGATAACCTGCATCAACTGCTAAATTAAGCCACTGCTTAATGGATGTGGAAAAATTTGCAGTAATATTTTCATAATCATTGGCCATGTAATAAGCCCCAAAAGTGTTATAATTTGGACTTACCCTTTCGTAAGAGGCTCCAATCTGACCAATAGTTGTTGTTTCCGCCACGCTTGCTTTTACAGCATGATGAACCGAAAGATCGCCGTACTGCTGTATCAATTTATCATTAAAGTTGCTTGGCAGGCTATCCTTTTTACTGATATCGGAATTAACTGCGCTTATTGCATACTCTACATTTAACTTAAAGTTCTCAATCAGCTTAAAGTTTAACAAAACACTACCCGAAATATTATCCATTGGGGCAATAATCGTATCCACATCATTGCCAAAAAATTTGGGATTAATTATATCCTTGGCTTTAAAAATGTTAACTGCCACATCGGCGTATTGATTGTTGTACTCAACTTTAAATCCACCGCCCATCCTTTTGTAAGCGGGTTGGACCAAGTTTGTATCAGAAAAAACCTCCTTCTGCAACCTTCCGTAGATTGCGCTGAATTTCAGCCCATTTTCAAATGTGAGTTCAACCCCAGTCCCAAATACCTCGCGCCCCACAAGCGTATATGGCGAAAATGTCATGCTTGAATACCCTAAATACATTTTTATCCACCGATACGATGGGGCAATTGAAAACCGATTGAAGGGCAATGTCCCATCTTTTGTTAAAAGGTTATTGGTGTATGCAAACGACATGGGCACGTTGACCACGCTGAAGAAGTTAAGGTTAAGATTGCCTGTAAGGTAATAGGTGTAAGGCATTGATCGACCTAAAGTATCGCCAGGGTAGATAGTCGAAATCTGGCTAAAAGATAA
Organism: Bacteroidales bacterium; assembly: GCA_051715525.1. Taxonomy (GTDB): domain Bacteria; phylum Bacteroidota; class Bacteroidia; order Bacteroidales; family Tenuifilaceae; genus UBA8529. Next base: position 9,406 of record JBPXJX010000339.1, on the reverse strand, counting down.
TCCGCCGTTCGATACCAAAATTGGAGCCTTGATAACCTCCTCAATATCCTGTGCTACAACTGATTTACCGCAAAAAAGGAATAGCAATAATGCAATTAATAAGTAAAACTGTATTTTTTTCTTTTTGAATGTCTGCATAGATAGCCATTAATTTATGTTGTCTGTAAAGGCATGCTTAGCCTACCAGCAGGCAGGCATAGTCGAAGTATGGCTTTCTGCCATACTTCCTGAGCTCGGCGAAGTCTCATGACTTCGTCGTTTGTAAACAGCGGTCTCCAGACCGCCAAATTTTCAATCAATACGTTTTCCATTTCAACTCGATATAAGCAACATCAAGTAATCCATCCAAATCTGCATAGTTCCTTGCACTTGAGTATAAATAATCCACTGGTTTAGCAACTAAGCCTGCTCGAACAGGATTATTATGCAAGTATTCTAGTTTCTCCTGCATAAACCCATTTGAGAAAAGAACAACCGCATGGTTCTCGTGTGTCCATAGCTGGTACGACTCATTGCGACTATGCTGCTGCGCATTAAACCCAAATCGATTAAGCATCCAATCTTTACGGCTTTCGTTGCCCTCCTTTATGGTTTCAATTATCTTTCTTGCTGTAAACTTCTTGAAATCGCGCAACGTTTCGCTCAGATGCCCATCCGGACTATTTGCTATTAAATGGATGTGGTTCGACATGATAACGTACCCGAAAATTTGCAAGCCCTTGTTTTTCTGGCAAAACCGTAAACTATCCAGTACAATATCACGGTATACCTGACGTGTGAACACATCTATCCAATCCACTACCTGAATGGTTAAGTAGTGTAACGCCGTTTGATCTTGTATTTGATAGCCTGTTGACATGCTATATTTTGCTAAAACTCCTTACTTAATAAGTTATTCATCTTTTATTATAAACTTGCACGGTCAAAGACCGCTATTTAACTACGACGTAGTCTGCTAACACGCTATTGCATTCACACAAGACTACGCCGAGCCAAAGCACTTCATCATCTTACATTTTTACTTTTACCGAATTGCTAAATTCCGATGAGCTCTCATCATCGTAAATAACTTTGATTTTATACTCGTAGGTTTTTTCGAGGCTTACCTTAGAATCGATATAGGAATCGGTGATGGAGTTATCGTAAAGTTCTAACGAACCTTCTCCAACCTTCCGATACACAAGCACTCGGACAATCTGCTTATCCGATTTAATATCCCAAAGTAGTTTTACCTTACCAGTCTCCTCTCGCTTCGACAGCTTAATTACCTCCTTTGTACCCGTTGTTTTTACACCTATTGTTTTTGATATGGTTTCTAACCCCGACTCATCCTTTGCAGCAACCGAATAGATATACTCCTTACCGGGTAAAACCTTTTTATCAATATACGTTGACATTACCTCGGCCGATTTAAAAAACATAGCAACCTCTTGGAAATTCAGCTCATTCTTCATCTTTCGAAGCAAGCGATGCGAGGCAACATCTCCACTCGAGCTATTTACCCAAGTTATTGATATACCTCCCTTTTGCTCCTCGAAACTTTTAATTACAGGGGCTACAGGAGGAATAACATCAGGCCTATTCAGTTTAACAATCTCTGAAAAGGCCGATTGGTTCTGCCTTAAATCGATAGCTCTTACACGATAAAATATTGAACGCGTAAGCGTTTTTATATTGATAGTATCAACAAATACCGTATCCTTAATCACCGCAGGCGTTTCGAGTATAAACTCAAAATTTGGGTTGTTTGATGAGTAAACCCTATAGCCATCCAAATCTTTATCGGTATTGCGTTTCCATGTTAGGGTAACCTTTCCGATGCTATCAACAAGACCAACAACGTTTACGGGTGGCTTAGGTGGAAAGCTATCAACCAGCTGGGAGTAAGTGATAATGCTCGAAAATTTCTCCTTGGTTTGATTAAATACCGATATTGTATAGTAGTTGTTTATATCGGGCATTGTATCGGTAAATGTGCGCTCAATAGGCTGCTTGCTTTCATAAATTCTTTGTTTACGGCCCTTCGGTTTCGATGAGCTGTAAATTCTAAATCCCGTGATGTACTTATTCATATCCTCGGGATATTCCCACCCCAGCTTTATGTGACGGTTATTAATAACCTCGTTGCTTGTAATTGTTGGTGCCGAAACAATTGGCTTCACCCCTTGCCCAAAAACTGAATCGGATGCAGGGCCAACCTCGCCAAAGGCGCTTATCCCCTTAACCCGATAGTAGTACTTAATATCGTTCCCAACCAACGAATCGGTTTTGTAAATCTTATGCGGAGTAACCCCTTCCTCGGCAAGCTGTACTAGGGCATTTTCGCTAAAAGGCTTATAGGATTTACCCCCATCGTCGGATTTTTCGACGATGTAGCTGTTGTAGATATGCTTTAGGTAGATAAAATTCCACGAAAGGTTAACCTGCTTATCGCCCCACTCGGCCTCTAAATCGAAAGGTTTTGGTAAAGGTTGATATTCCGATATCCCAGTAAAAGCGATGGCAGTATCGGCGCGAAGCGCAGTATCGGCAGAAGCAATAAAAACCTTATAAAGGTACTTTTCGTTTGGCTTTACCGTTTTATCTGCAATGTACAAACCAGATAATGCTGCTGCTTTCAACGATTGATCGGCAGCATAAAGGGCAAAACTGAATCGGTGCTGATCGTTTTGATACTTCTTTACAGCGATAAATGGGTTACCGCCCGTTTTAACCCCTTTAAACTGATCGTTAAAGATACACTCGGCAGCAATAGCCACATACTTCTCTTCTTGGTAAGGTTCCCAATCGATAAGTGGGCGAGGCTTAAGCGGCTCCTTGGTTAACAGCACTGGCGATTTATCTGTTGGTATCTCGTTATCGCGCAGGATGGTGTAGCGCATAACCTTATACCCATACTGATTGCCAACCTTCCACGCCTTTTGGTCGGTTGGTGCCCAGCGTAGCAGAATTGAATCTTTCCGCGGGCTGCAAAGCAGCTGCACTCCTACACGTTGCGTAAAACCTAAACTATAACTCAAAAGCACAATTGCCGATGTTACCAATAGCCGATATTTAAACATATATTTCAAATTCAAAACTGTTGTTGTTTTTATTAAATTGTTTCTCTTCATAGGAACAAGAAACCTATTCCTTTAAACGCTTTTCTACTTCAACTATCGCCCTTTCCCTTTCTATTTCAATCCTTAACATTTCTTCTGTTGGTAGGTAAAGCATATACTTTGAGGCAAATATTTGTTTGCTATCGCTCAAAAGGCTGTACTTTGCCAATGCCTTATTCTTCTCCAGGCAAAGTATTAGCCCGATAGTAGGGTTGTCACTTTCCCCTTTTACCTTATCTTCAAAAAACCGCACATACATGTCCATCTGCCCAATATCCTGATGGGTTAGCTTCCCTGTTTTAAGGTCGATAAGCAAAAAACATTTTAAAATATAGTTGTAAAAAACAAGGTCTACATAAAAATGCTCATCTTCGGCGCTTATCCGGTATTGTCGCTTTACAAACGAAAAGCCTTTGCCAAGCTCCAACAAAAATTCCTGAAGTTTATCTATTAAACCCTGCTCAAGTTCATTCTCATAAAAGGCTTTGTTGGGTTTCAAAGCCAAAAACTCTAATACATATGGGTCTTTAATAATGTGCTGTGGCAGCATGGCTTCTTTTTTACTTTCTGCTTCTTCTTTCACGGCTGGGCTAAATTCATTGCCACTCATAAGAACCCTTTCGTGGTAAAGGCTGTTGATTTGCCTTTCAAGGGTTCGGGTACCCCAGTTCCCTTCAATAGCTTCCTGCGAATAGTAAGCCCTTGCGGCATCTTTTTCAACCCTTAGCAGCAACCTGTAATGCGTCCATGTTAATTCGGAACGCACTGCGTTCCATTTTTGGTAAACCATGTAAAACTGGCGCATATACCGCAAGTTACGGTTGCTAAAGTTCTTGCCGTACTTCTCTGTTAACCGCATTGAAAGTCCTTCCAGCAGCGCAGCCCCATACTCAGCCCTATCCTTGCCCTGCTGCTCACCTTCAACGATCGCCTGCCCTATTTCCCAATAAGCCTTTAGCATTTCAAAATTAGCAGCCTTGTAAACTGTATTCCTTGCATTGTCAAGAATATGCGTAATTCTACCATAAAGCTTTTCAACACTGTTTCCCAATTCGTTTTGCATAATCAATGCTTTTTATCCGCAAATCATTTTTTTTGTAAACACTTAAATTCCCACGTTCGGCTTAGGCTGCATGCCCCAACGCTCGGCGAAGTCTCCTGACTTCGTCGTTAATAAATTGCGTTTTATAACACAAGTTCGGCTTAGGCTTCATGCCTAAGTCGTATATATTCTTGCAGGCTCGAGCCTGCATCTATCATACTCATCTTTTTGCCTTGAGAGGCAATGTTCGCTTACCCTTATGCAGGCACAGCCTGCAAGAATAAACCGACGCAGGTACGCTCCGCTAACCCTGCCTACCGGCAGGCAGCCACCGCCGAACCTTTTTGTTTTTTATTTTAACTACAGCCTCGGCTTAACTGGGGTATAAATGCTAGTACTCTTTCTCAACCTTAGTTTCTAAATCAAAGGATTTAGTTATCAGGGAATCCTTAACATCAGATAATATGACAACCTGCCTTATTAAGTGAAATGATATAAATCCTTTTTTATCGAATGAAATATTTTCGATCATAATTTTATTCACAATTGTATCACCTATAAATTTTTTAACTTCATTAATTCTCCCTAACTTCATTAATTCATGATAATAGATTGATCTATCCATACCATAATAACCTGCTAATAATTCCATATCATCATTCTTGAAAATAGAAACCTCTGAGTAATTGCTACAACTCCCATCCATTTTACAGGTCAAATTTCTCGAAATAAAAGCGCAATTCACTTCATCTATTAATGAAATACTATAATAATATGGAATCGATTTTGTATAAATCCATTTATTATTCTTCAGGTAATATAACACTACCAAAGAATACTTTTCATCACAATTTGTATCAGAATTTTTAAATGGGATATGCACTAAACATTTATTCCCATAATAGAAAACTTTAAACATTGGTGTTTCGAGATTCTTTATATAATCCTCTGATCCAAAAAAGATTCCTTTAGAGATTACATCCTCCTTCACAACCCCGATATCAATGTTTGGGCATTTTTTCTGACTAAAACAGCTAGTTGAAGAAAAACATGCCATAATGAATAATAAGTAAAAATTAAACCTATTCTTCAAAATCCTTATAAGTAATTGCTTCTGCATCTTTTGTAATAATTAAATAATTACTATTTCCTTTTGATATTATAACACACTCAGAATTAGAGACATATTTCTTAGTACCTTTTTTTAACGCCCTACGCTTGCCAGACTTTTCATTTTTAAATTCCAATTCAACAGTATGATCTTTCCACTTTTCATTTAATTTATCCTTTGCAACTGATATAGGTTGTCCAAATTCATTAAATTTATCCAAAATCCTATATGCATTATTCCATTCATAAATATTAGTTTCAATTACTGTTCCTTTTCTTAAAGCACTGTTTACAAATGATAGTGATTTATATAAGTATAAATATATTATTTTATCTAAATCACCATTAGTTTCCTTATATCGATCTACTCCTTTATTCCAAAGATAACTAGCTCCAGACCAGTGAGAAAGATGACACAATACAGAAACTGATGCGTCATTCCAATTATCTGAATAGCCAGTTTTATCAGAATTCAATATATATGATGGAATTTCCCCAGCACCTGCAACCACTGTTTTATACTGAGCATTAATAACATCTTGATTATAATCTTTTTTTTCTGCAAGTTCAATGAAAAAACTCATTAACTGGGTATTGGTTTTTATATAATCTGAAGCCTCATATTGAGGAGGAGAATCTTTCTTCCAATTTCCATTTAAATCAATTACCCAAAAATGTTTATTTACAATCTTTATCCCAACCTTGCTAAAAATCTGTTCATAATTCTTATTAGTAGTCTTTAATAAGTTATCAATAAAATCCATCAACTGACCTGTAACTGCAAACCCTTTACCCCAAGTAAAATGCTCATTATCATAAGTATTGATTGAGCCATACGAACCCTCTTTTTGCAATTCGGTCAATATCATTTTCTTAACCGCCACTTCAAAAGTAGTTCCCGTTATTTCTGGACTCCCTTCATCACCTGAATTACGATAATAATAACCATCATATTTCTTTGGTATATAAAGGTTATCTCCAAAAATATCCCCGTTTGTACGATCATTAATACCTTTTAGATTTTCTTGTATTATATTAAGAGTTTCTTTATCTACATTATCAGTTCCGAGTGTTACATTAGTCATCCAATCAAAATTACCAGAAACATCTTTATCAATTCGTTTTAGCGATTTCTTATCAACCCACCAACCTTCATTATTAGTAGTAGTATCCTTAACTTGATAGTAATTACCACAAACCTTATCAACAATTACACAAGATTCCTTTTTACTAATATTCCCCGTTTTAACATCAGAGTAGGGTAGTTTTACGGACTCTTCATCTTTTAACAATTGATACCTTTCTTCCTTTTCCAATTTCAATATTTCAGTAACATTTGCAAAACTCGTCACATACTCATCAGTCTCATTTAAGAACTTAACAGTAATCCATTTCTTTTCAACCAGAGTGTTTACAAGAGTTACCTCTTTACCTTTTTCCAATATTTGTCTTGGTTCTTTATATGGGTATAAGGCTGTATTCAAACGAACATAGGATTCAGGATCAGAAATCACATACCCTATAACAGTGCCTTTCTTTGGTATAATTTTCGCTTCCCCCTCACTCTCATCCTGCGCCCATGCGAAGAGCAAGTTCTCGGGGTCGTGGATTAGCTGCCACTGGTGCTGCCAGATATCGGTGCTACCGCTATAGTCCATCAGGTTTTTGGTGGTGTTTTTGGCGGCAATTAGCTCGCTTGGGCTAAAGGTATGCCTTAGGTTGAATGCGCCATGCGCCAGCTCGTGGGCAACTATAAACAGGTTGGGGTTGTCGTAGATAAAGCCTGCCTGCCGCTGTAGCGGCATAAAACCTGCCACATCGCCAACGGAATCAAGTTTGTCCTTAACATTCTCAACGAAAAAGAGGTAGAAGGCGTCGGGCTCAAGCTCATCGTTCTCCTTGAACTTGCTGATAATAGACTTTTGGTCGGCGTTGTACACCGAAATGGCGCTGCTACCCCCATGGGTCATCTGACCGTTAGGGAATGCTACCTCAACATTTTTATCAACTTTAACCACCTCCCAGCGGGTTACAGCCTGGGCGTAAACTTTATTGAGCACGTTTTGCAGCTCGGTAACATCAGGCAGCTTGGCTCCGTTCACCGGAACGATATATAGCTTTTTAGCCTGCTCATCGAAGCTCACGAGGTTCAGCTTGCCAGCTATTTTATCGGTGGTATCGTTTATGGCTTTGTAGGCGTAGAATGCAGTAATTGTTCCGTCGGCTCCGCCGCGGATGGTGAGCTCGTTGCCCGATTTTATGGCCGAAATGCCCATCTGGTCGCGAAAGCTAATTCCATTCTCCGTAGAACTGGGAACAACCTTATCCATGGTATAGCTGGCTACGCTCTTAAATGCGGGGATATAGCCATTACCCAGCGCGGGGTACTTACTCTTAATGATCTCCTTTTCGCTAGTAAAGGCATCGAACCCGTACTTCTGGCTCTGCGAGGCGGAGAAGTTCACCTGAACATCGTTGGTGAGGTTGTTCTTCTCGTTTTCGGCTATGTACTTTTCGATTAGCCTTCCGTTACCGCCACCCGTTCGCTTGTATTCCTTGGCACCCATCACCTCCCCATTTTTGGTAACCACGCACTCCTCGCCGTTGGCCCCAGTGATTAGGGTTTCCTCAACATCGTCAACATCATCCTTAACAACAATCTCTTTATATTCGCCATTCTGCCCAACGGTTATGGCAATAAGCTCGCCATTGTCGCTAACATAGTAGGATAGCACGTTTTCGTTTATACTGAGGGTATCGCTTATTTTTGCGTTGGATGTAAGCACGGCGAGGTTATCGGCTAGACCATTTATGTAGTCGGTTGCAGCATCGACATCGAGCAGAAACTGGGGGTTGTAAACGCTTTGAAAGTCCATATTTAGGATTACCTTATCGGTATTGGCCGACAGGTCCCAGAATTCACAAATAAACTTTAGTTTCCATATCTCGGCCCAGAAATAGAATTTACCCTTATACACGCCATCTCCCGTTTGCTCAACGCTTTTAACGATGAAGCGGGTTGTGCCGTAACGGTTTACCAGCGTATCGCCGGGCTTGAGATCCTTTTTGAGGTTAAGGTTTTCGATATTGCCAGTGCCACTTGGGGTACCACACCCGCAGTTTGGACACGAGGCAGAATCGGGCGGGGTCATCTTTTTTGGGGTTTCGAGCTTCACCCACTCGGTGAAGTCGCTTTTGGAATCGGGGTCGTTATCGCAAACCGATTGCACCCGAAGCTCGTACTTGGTGCTATAATCGAGCCCAAAAAACTCGGCCTTATTCTCGAACGCCTCGCTAGCCGATTGCCAGCCCGTTTCGGGTTTACGCAGTTCGACGTTGTACGAGGTATGGTTTTTTGCGGGTGTCCATACGAAAAGCCCATCGGTCCCCTTGGCCTTTGATTTAAGGTTTTTGGGCGGTTCGCACTTAGATTTGTATGTGAAAACCCTAATCTCGCTATGCCCATCCTGCTCGAACGGCACATAACCGTTGATATCTGAGGCGGTAACCCGCCATGCGTATTTCATACCGGGGGTCATGAGCATGGTAGAAGGGAGCACCGACAGCACAGGGGTCATGATGGTTTGCTCGTAGAATACGGGTACGGTTGCGGCTACCGTGTAAGGGCTAATTCCTTCGACGCGCAGTTCCCACAGCTCGAACTTATACTGCACGCTACCTGATGATACGGGACTTCCTAAGTTACAGGGCAACCACGAGAATACTAGTGGCATCCCCTTGAATTCGCCCATCTCCTTGTTGTTTTCAGGTAGTTTTAGGGTTGGAGGCTTGCCTATGGCAATCCAAGCGGTGGCTGATCCAACGTTGGAGATTAACCGATTTGTACCATAGTGGTGAACCTCAACGGAGATTTTGTAGAACCCCTCGGGCAGCTGACCAGTTCGGCGGTACGCCTCTTTGCTATAGCCCTTGAATACGAGGTTGTTGATATCGAAGTAATCTTTTAGATCATCGCCCATGAGCAGGCTTACAGCACCACCATCGAGGTAGATAGGCATGGTAGTAAGGTTAGGGATATTCTCTACGGTTACCCCAAGCGTTTCGAATTTTATATGCAGCTTAACAGGTAAATTCGAGATACCCTGATCCTTTACGTTGATGGTTACCACCAATCGCTGCGATCCGAAGCTGA
>JBPXJX010000338.1:0-4273 GCA_051715525.1 Bacteroidales bacterium | reverse complement strand
TCGACTTTAAGTCGGGTCTTTTTTATTATATAATTTCTTATTGAGTTTCTACTAACGATAGCAATCCAACGGCTAAACCAGGTTTACCATCCTTAAATTTAAATGATAGGTGATATGCCCCTGTTTTTGTACAAATAAAATCAATTGAAGGAAAATCCTTGCCAGTAGCAATAATGTAAGTAGTAGCAATTAACCTGTTATTGTCAAAAAGTTCGAGAATTACCTTCCCCTCAAAATCTTTTGAATTACAAACGGAAAATCTATACTTAATATCCTTTTTAAGAATTACGGAAAAACGTTGAAGAGGAGGGGGGTCACCAGCATCTAATCGGATTTTAAAATCTTTTAAATACTGAGCATCCTTGGCAATCATTCCACAAATGTCAACAAGTTCATCTTCTGTTTGAGCAAATGCAGAACTTGAAAAGCCCAAACCGAAAAGTAATACTGCAAAAAACAGGAACTTATTTTTCATAAAAACTAATATTATCCTTGTAATAACTTAACGCGAATTTCTTTAACCTTCTCAATAATCTTTGTTAAAGTCTCATCGCTTATATCAATAGTTTGAATATCATTCGATTTAATAACCAAAACACCATTTTCCTCAACTGCAGTTGGCTCTCCAACTTCAGAGGTAATTTTAACATCGTTATAAAGAATTTTTATTTCATCAAAATTCTTTATAAGTTTTGCCATGTTAGGATCCTTTTGGTAATGCCTTAGGAGGGGCATTAAAAGATTAATAATCTCTTTTTGCTCGCCAACGGCCTCTCTCATTCTTTTATGTCCAGAATCCTGAGCAACAACGCTTGTAATGTATAAGCCTTCTATCCACACACCAGCTACAATAACTATACTAAGGTTTGACCGATTATTTTCTCTAAGATAGTTATCAATTCGGGTCATGCTTTGCTGTGAGATTAAAACAAGCGAATCGATATTTTCATTATTGGTGGCTAAGCGCTTTAAAGTTGAAAAGTCAAAAAACTGACCAACTTGAATTCCGTCAGCAAGGTTACGAATTGTAGAAATATAATCGATAACCAGCGAGGTTTTGCCATACATGTTTAAATAACCTAAATCGCAGCCATACATGCCAAGCCCAAGTGCTTTATGAAAGTTTGTATTAAAGTTGTCGGCAAAGTTTGTAGTTGCAATAAGGTCTTTATTAAATCCAATGTTTAACCCTTTAATAACTGCCGCTGTTTCAATAGGAGAGGCAATATTACCAATCATATTGTCGATTACTGCAGATGAAATTGGTATAGGATTATCGGCATTTAAAGAGTCAAGGTTAACAATATCGCTTAGTTTCTTTTTCTCCTTGCATGAGTTACAAGACGAAAAAGCAAAAGCGATTATAACAAGCAAAAATAGCAATCTCAATGTAATGGTCTTACCCATAGTAAAGGTCATTTTATATAAATGCAATCAAGTAAAGATAGAAAAAATATTTATTTCGTTAAAATTGGCAACTTAATTTTCGAGAAAAGATCAATAAACCTTTTTAATGATTCATAGTAAAGGGTTATATATAAAACAATAGTCATAATCCATATAATAGTTACATTGAACCAGAAAGTGTCAAAAAATATTCCTGCAAAATGCTTTCTTGGTGATAAAAAGTGGGTTCTCATATCCAAAACGTGATTTGGAATTGGATCACGATAAACAGGATCATACTGCTGAACTAGCTCATCCTTATATTGAAGAATTTTGTTTTTTTCAAAAGCCTTTGTTGCTAAATCGGCCAAGTTTTCGTTATGGTAAGCTTTACGTGTTGCTTCGTAAAGCTCTTTATCCCTTTCAATAAAAGTGTTAATAAGCCTATCTCTTTTACTGTCGGCAAGTTCATTTATTTTGGTGTAATGCTCTTTAAGTTGTTCGAGGTATCCCAAAACTAAAAAGCCCATGTCAGAAGTAAACCCTTTGGTCGTTAAGCTATCAGCATTAAATTCAAAAACCACATCTGGCGACTCCTTGGTAGTTTCCTTATGGATAGACTTCCTAATTAAAGCAAGGTTTATGTCGAAAATATCTTGTTTCTCAGATTTCCTATCGGAAAGTTCAATGCATTGGTTTACCCTTTTTTCTATCTCAGGAATGTAGTATACTGTTTTATAGTTTGCATTACGCGCTTCCTTCTCAAGTTCATAAAAAATCTTCTCGAATTCATTATCCTTAAATTGGTGAACAATAAGCGCCTCGTACCCCCATTTGGTTACCATAAACTCAGCAATAAGAGGCACTTTATTGATGCTACCAACGGCTCTATTCAATTTCTCAAAAGTGAACATTGCACCCGAAAGAACCATCATTGGTATCATAATTAGTGGAATAATGATATAGATGGTAACTGCTGAATTAAAGGTTGCTGAGATATTTAACCCAAGCATATTGGCAAAAACAGCAGTAGAGAATAGTACAAGCCAATAGTCAAAGTACATGCCCCTAATATCGAGTATACTATTGGCTATAAGAACAAAGGCTATGGATTGTATTGCAGATAGTACAACAAGGATTGATATTTTTGAGAATAGGTAGCTTGAACGGCTTAGATTTAAAAACGCTTCGCGTTTTAATATCTTTCTATCGCGGAAAATCTCTTCGGCACTAACTGTTAATCCTATAAATAAGGACACAATTAGCGACATAAATATGTAAATATTGATATTCTCGTTCTCCCTAAATATGTAAACATTCGAGTTTGGATCGGCTATATACCGAATTACAAAGGCAAGGATGAAAGCTAATAATGGGGTTTCGAGCAAGTTTAGCACCATATACTGAGTGTTGCTTGCCTTTGACCAAAAATCCCTTGTTGTATATATTAAGAACTGCTTTAACCTTGATGGAATATTTAGCGATTTTGGTGGAGGATTTGTTTCGTCAGGTACCTTATCGAGTTTAATATTCTCCGTAAAGTAATCTTCCCATTTTGGAGGAGAAACTTTACGTGTTGGTGTATAACGACCAAATTCGTCGACCACCTTTGCTTCAACAATGTTAAAGATTAGTTCGGGGTTAACTGTTCCACAAGTTGGACATTCGCCTGTCTCGCTATTAACTTGCAAGTCGAGTCGTTTGAAATACATGATTGACTCAACAGGGTTGCCATAATATATCATGTAACCACCCGTATCGAGAATCATCATGTTGTCAAACATCTTGAATATTTCCGAAGATGGTTGGTGGATTACAACAAAGATTAGTTTTCCTTTTAGGGTTAACTCGCGGAGTAAGTCCATTACGTTCTCGGAGTCGCGAGATGAAAGCCCAGAGGTTGGCTCATCAACAAATAGGATAGATGGTTCGCGAATTAATTCGAGGGCTATGTTCAAACGTTTTCGCTGTCCACCTGATATCATCTTGTTTAGGGGCGTGCCAACTTTTAAGTCTTTTCTCTCAAGAAGACCTAAGTTATTGAGGGTTTTGTGAACTAGTTCAACCAGTTCCTCCTCGGTTTTATCTTTAAAGCAAAGTTTTGCGTTATAGTAAAGGTTCTCGAATACGGTTAGCTCTTCAATTAGCAAATCGTCTTGAGGAATAACGCCGATTACACCTTCAAGTTTTTCTTTGTTGTTATGAAAGTCAATTCCATTGATAAGAATAGACCCTTCGGTTGGATTTTCGATTCCCGATAACACATTAAGCAAGGTAGTTTTACCTGCACCGCTGGCTCCCATAATACCAATGAGCTTGCCATGACCTTCGGAAAAGTTGATGTTACGTAGACCTATTCCACCAGATTTAAAGCGGTACTCTAAGTTTTCAACTCTATATGATATTCGAGTAGATGTAGAGTCGGCTAAAAAGTGAGCAACAACATCGGTGTAATATTTAGGTTTACCTTTTGGTAGCTTGATGGAGCTACCGCTAGCAAAAAGATAAATTCGGGTTTTGTTAACAGGTAATCCGTTTAGATTGATATCTTCAGAACCAGTGTAGCGTAGGAAATAAAGATCTACGCTCTTTATTTGAAGGATTACAATAAAACCATCTAGGGCTTCGGTGTGAATATGCTTACGGTTCTTTCCATCTTCAATGCCAGCGTGAATGGTAAGGAAACTTTGATTATCGAGATCTTGTAAATCGTTTTTAACGATAAAAGTTTCAATATCATCAATCTCTTCCTTGGTAAGTTTAAAAACCTCGGCAACAGTATTGATAATGGCCATTCGTTGCTCGGTAAACTTACGATCGGCATTGATTAGCTCATACAAACGAACAAGAACAACTATTTTCTGCTTTTGGGTAAGGGTTTTATTAA
>JBPXJX010000337.1:0-7055 GCA_051715525.1 Bacteroidales bacterium | reverse complement strand
CGTATAAAATATCAAAATTATTAAAATTCTGTTAAAAATCAGAATTTTTTCGCAGTTAAAGGCTAATTATTGTGATTAATTATGTTGATGTAAGCTAACTATTGATGAATGTAATATTTATCTAATTAATTATCAATAGTTATCAGAAAGATATCGGTATCACCTTGACTTTCTGGGGTTGCTCTGGATATAAATCCTTTTTTTCCATCGCCAATAGGAAAGAAGAAAATATCATCATCAGTTGTGTTTAAAGGGTAACCTAGATTTTGTGGGACGTTCCATCTTGTTCCATTACGTGATGATACAAATATATCATACCCTCCCATGGTTAAATGTCCTTTCGAGCAAAAGAATATTTTCTTGCCTTCGTCAGTAATAAAAGGCGATGACTCATCGAGAGGTGTATTAATTTCAGAACCTAGATTTACGGGATTTGACCAAACTCCCAATGTTGATTTTACAGACATATACAGATCAAATCCACCAAATCCACCCTCTCGATTGCTGCTAAAATATAGAGTATCTCCACCTTTCGAAAGCGAGCCAAAAGTTTCCCAACTACGACCGTTAATCTCCTTTGGCAACTTTTCTAGCTGAGCCCAAACCTTTTTATCCTTATCGAATTTACTAATATATAGGTTGTAGTCATCGTTATCGTTTCTCGAAAGCACAACCGATTCCCCATTCTCAGACATACCAACAGTGCTTATTGGTCCATCGGCAAAAAGCTGAGGGTTTAGGTTTGTAGGTGTTGTCCATGAGCTATCCTTGAATTCGCTGAATAAAATTGCATTGTAAAAGCGCTGCAGCGAAGTGTAGATTAGCTTTGTTCCAGATATGTTTGAAACAGGATTAATTTCAGGAAAACTAGAATTAATCTTCCTTCCCAAGGATTTAAATTTAACCTTTATTGGGTTTGCAATCATCCTTTTAGCTTCGTAAATAGATTGAATCTCAACATCTACAAGAAAATTTTCAACTTTATCAGCGGCCTCAATAAGTTTCTTATATGATCTAAAGGCTTCTAGTGCAATGTCAAAATCACCATTAATTCTGAGCGCTCTACCGTAAAGTAAATATGTTTCATTGGGAGCATATAATTCTGTAAAGTAACCCTCTCTATACTTTTCAGATATTTTTGCAATTGCTTTTTCAAAGTATGGAATTGACTTGCTCTTCTCATTTGGGATATTTAAATAGCATTGACCAATTCTGAAATCGACGTTTGCATTATTTGGGAAAGCTCTTTTGATTTCGAGATAAAGGGGTAATGCATCACGATATTCCTCGTAAAGCAAATAATATTCAGCATCAACAAAAACTCTCTTATAGTAAGAGTCTTTTTGACCTATTACATTTAATGATAGAAAAATACTTAAAAATAATAATAACCCACTAGTCCTCATTGAGTTGAGATTTTCAATCCTTATGTGCGATGGTGTTTTCAAACATTACACAAAGCACTAAAAAATCCCTGAAATATGATTTTCATGCCAAAATAGTGAATATTACTGTGTAACAAAAATATTAGCCTAAAAAATCCTTCAATTTTTATTAACTAAAGGGAGATAGGCTAATATTGATGATGATATACGTATTTTATTATTTGGCTTCTTAGAGCATTAAAGATTCTGAGTTTATTTTTTGAATGTAGTCTCTAACAAACTTTAAGTATTGTCCCGCTAATGCGCCATCAACAACTCGATGGTCGTACGATAATGAAAGCATTGCCATTTGACGAATTCCAATGGTGTCGCCACTTGGCGTTTCAATAACTACGGGGCGTTTAACAATTGCACCAACAGCAAGGATTGCAACTTGAGGCTGATTTATTATTGGTGTTCCGGTTAACGTTTCGAACATTCCAAGGTTGGTGATTGTAAATGTGCCACCTTGTATCTCCTCTGGTTTTAGCTGGTTTTCACGAGCCCGCTTTGCTAAATCGTTAAGCGATTTAGTTATACCTGTAAGGTTGAGCCTCTCCGCATTCTTGATAACTGGGACTATCAGATTACCATTTGGTAACGAGGTTGCTATACCAAAATTGATATTCTTTTTTACAATGATATTCTCACCTTCAACTGATGAATTAACAATTCGATATTGCTTTAACCCTTGAATTGCCGCTTCAATAAAAAATGGGGTTATTGTAAGCTTCTCGCCCTCGTTTTTGAGGAACTTATCTTTTAATTTCTCGCGCAGTGAAACAAGGTTTGTTACATCTACCTCGATGAATGAAGTAACATGAGGAGATGTTTGTTTCGACATTACCATGTGCTCGGCGATAAGCCTACGCATACGATCCATCTTAATAACCTCAAACATTACTCCATCATTCTGAATAGCAGATGGTTTTGAACTTGTAACAATTTCTTCTTTTGGCTGAGCAATGGCTTGGAAATTTTTATCCCTTTTTGCAATAAATGCGAGAATATCATCTTTAGTTATTCGATTATTCAAGCCTGTGCCTGAAATACCCTTTAAGTCTGCTGAACTAATGCCTTCATCCGTTGCAATTTTTCGAACAAGAGGTGATATAAACGGAGCAAATGAGATATTATCCTCCTCAGGAAGCTCCTCTATAACGGGTTTCTTAATTTCAATTTCTACTTTAGGCGTTTCCTTCCCCTCTGCTTTTGGCGGCTCCTTTTTTTCTTTACCCGCGTCTGCAGTTTGAATTGTTAGGATTACCTGACCAACCTTTGGAACATCGCCCTCTTTGAATAAAAGTTTGACAACTACCCCACTAATTGGTGATGGTATCTCGGAATCAACCTTATCGGTTGCAACTTCAACTAACGACTGGTCAACCTCTACACTTTGACCTTCAGAAACCAACCAACGGGTTATTGTGGCATCAACAATGCCCTCGCCCATGGCTGGAAGTAAAACTTCAAAAGCGCTCATATATTGTTAAATTCGATTTTAATTCAACAATAAAACACACAAAAATCAAAAAAGTTAAAAGGAAAGGTTGATTTATTACAAAACCTTAAACTATAAGGGAGTTTCCGACAAGGTTTTTCCAAAGTATAGATAAATCATTAAAGATACTGTAACTCTTTGCATAAATAAGATTAACCTCTGAGGCTCGGCTAGATTTTGTTACATCTAATGAATATATTGAGTGCTTTAACTTTGGAAGTTCAGCGAGGTCAGTGTCTTCAGGAAAGTAGCCTACCCAAGTTTTACGGCTAATCAGAACCTTGAATGCATTGGAGATAAGCAGAAATCGTTGTTTCTGTATGAAAAGTAAAATTGGCATTAGAATTATTACAATAAAGGCTGAGGTAAAATCGAATATCCTTTTATTCCGCCTGTTCGTTGCAGTATTAATAGCATTAATCGTAGGCGTATAAAGTTCACTCAAAGTATTTATTGAGTTGCTCCCGATAATGGCAAAACTATCGGGTGGCGCAATTCGATAATCAATTCCACGATCCGAAAGCCTCAGCATATTACGAATTATCTCCTGCGATGAAATGCTACTCCCGCAGAAAATAACCTCATTTATATCGTTAACCCTTACAAATTCATCTAGCTGCTCGATGGTTGCCAGCTGAGTAGGATGGTTCAGCTCATGCGAAGGAGAAATCAATCCTACAAAGATAAAATCGAGGTTAGATGATTTTAAGATATCTAGAACTTTATCTGCCTCTAATGGCAAGCCAACAATTGCATTACGCTTCTTTTTTTGTAAAGCAGGGAAAAGGCTTTTATTAAAAACGCCAATAAGTAACCTCAGCCCTTGGGTTGAAATAGCAGCCCATATTGCTCCAAAGATTATTATGGCACGTGAAAATCGATAATCGAGAGGTAGCAAAGCATAAATGGTAAGAATAGCCAACGTTCCCCATAAAATACCCTTAAGAGTAGCAAATAATTTCTGAGGTTTATCATACGCTCCTGACAACCAATTAGACAACAGCCAAATCAATGTGTAAGCCGGGATAATTATCATTACCAACTTCTCGGGATATGAGCTACCGGAATGAAAGCGATAATTCTCCCAAGCAGGAACAATCATCAAAAAACCAAATAGAATGAGCGCTATATCCAATAAAGGTAACATCAACCTATCTGCAATCCGCTTCACGATAGAAATGAATGCCCTTAAGTAGATAGCAAGAAAAACCACGCTCATGTATAAACGAGCATTCTTTTGGGTAAAATGCTTTTGAGCAAAAAGCACCATTGCCTTGTAAAAAACTAGAACATAGTTGATGCTTCCTTTTTTAGTGCTTTCTCCTTTATAATGAATAATTCGAGTATCAGGGAAATAGTAATTATCGTAGTTCTCCTTCAATATTCGATACGAAAGGTCAATGTCTTCGCCATACATAAAAAAACTCTCATCGAGCAAACCGACTTTATCAAAAACTACTTTAGGGATAAGCATAAAGGCTCCGGGTAAAATCTCTATTTTTTGAGTCTGATTCTCATCCAGATGACCTAGATAGTAACGAGCAAATCGCTTTGAGCGAGGGAATAGCTTTGTAAAGCCAAAGATCTTATAAAAAGAAACCATTGGTGATGGCAAACCACGTTTTGACTCAGGCAGGTACTGCCCTTTCCCATCAATCATCTTAACGGTTAATGCGCCTGCATTAGGATGCAAATCCATGAAGTTTATACACTTTGAAAATGTATCTTCTTCGACTAAAGTGTCGGGGTTTAAAAGAAGAACATATTGCCCTTTAGCAATTCTTATTGCCTGGTTATTGGCAACTGAAAAACCAACGTTTACTGAATTCTCAATAAGATGAACCTGAGGAAACCGTTGATTAACCATTTGGCACGATCCATCGGCTGAGGCATTATCAACAACAAACACCTCCATATCAATGTCTTTACTCGCTTTATAAACCGATATAAGGCACTGCTCAAGAAAGTACTTTACATTGTAATTTACTATTACTACTGACAGCTTCATGACGCAATAAAGGTATAAAAAAAGGGACTACACCCAAAACTGGATAGTAGTCCCTATGATTAAACCCTAAAACCTACTTATTTCATCAACTTCTTAATTGCGTTTGCCAATCGCTTAACACCCTCCTCGTTCATCTCTTTTGACATAAATGAGAAGTTCATTCTTAGCGTATTCTTTCCGCTACCATCGCAATGGAAAACATTCCCTAGCACAAAGGCTACATGCTCCTCGATAGCAACCCTGAACAGTTCCTCAGCATCCATATACTCTGGAAGAGTGACAAATAGGAACAGTCCTCCTTCGGGTTCAGTCCACTTAACGCCTTTTGGCATATATTTATGAAGCGCAGCAATCATTCCATCGCGTTTATCGCGATAGCTGCTTATGATAAACTGTAAATTCTTTTCGAAGTAACCCTTTTCGAAATACTTTGCTGTGATTTTCTGTAGATAAGCTGATGTACAAAGGTCAGTAGATTGTTTTGCCGTAACAAGTTTATCGATAATACTCTCATGAGCCACTGCCCAACCCAACCTAAATCCTGGAACAAAAATTTTTGACATGGTTCCAAGCATAATTACATGACCTGTTCCATCTAATTCGTAAAGGGTGCGTTGAGCATTTCCGCTATAACGAAGTTCGCGATATGGGCTATCCTCAACAATTAGAACATCGTACTTATGAGCAATTTCAATAATTTTTAAACGTCGTGCCTCGGTCATTGTAATCCCAGCAGGATTCTGGAAATCGGGGATAGTATATATGAATTTGGGCTTTTCACCTTTTGCCTTAAGCTCCATTAGCGCCTTCTCAAGCAAATCAGCACTCATCCCCTGCTCATCGAGCCTGATACCAACCATCTCTGCTCCGTAGGTTGAAAAGGCTGAAATGCCTCCAAGATAACTTGGCAAGCCGCAAATAACCTTATCGCCAGGGTTGATAAATATTTTGGGAATCAGATCAAGTCCTTGCTGCGATGATGTAGTGATAATAAGGTTGTTGCAATTAACGCCAATGCCTTGCTTATTATACCTATCAACAAGAATTTGTCTTAACTTGTTATCACCCTCGGTAGTTCCATACTGTAATGCCTGAACACCTTCATTCTCCAAAACCTCAACTGAAATCTCCTTTAGCTGTTCAATTGGAAAACTCTCTGGAGAAGGTAACCCACCTGCAAACGAGATAATCTCTGGTCTTTGCGTTAATTTAAGAATCTCACGGATAGCCGAACGCTTCATCCCTTTAGCGCTATCGGAAAAAATTTCATTTAAATCGGTGATCATAGCAGTATGATTTAGTATAAACTCAAAAATATCAGTATTTCAGATAATTGAGCTAATTTTTAATAAAATGTAATCAAAATACCGCTACAAAATTACAAAATGATATTTTTATAGGCAATATTTTTAAAAACTATTATTTAAGACTATAGAAAATATTACCTAACTTTTAAATACTTGATTCTTTTAACTATTTAGATTGCATATTCTTCCATGCATTTGCGAATGCTTCTCTCAATGACACAGCGGCTTTCTCAAAACCATTTCTGATCTCCTCCCATGTATCCTTTGTATCGGCATCGCACATCTCTTTGAATTTCCCTTTTAACTTCTCACTTTCAACCTTCATATCGGCGATATTTTTCTCCATGGTTGTGCCAAAATCCTTGCTGGCATTGCGAAGTTTTTCTTCTAATGAATCGATTCCCTTGAATAAATCATCGAGAGTTTGGTGTGCTTTATCCTGATAATTTTTTCGTTTTTCTTCCATCGTTAATTTGTTTTTCTGCAAATTAAGGAATGTTTCGAAAAGTAAATCTATTTTATTTTCGTTTTGATGTAAATATTCCAACAATCAAATATCCCATTGCAGCACCCCAAAGAGTCATTAACCATGGATTTGATTTTATTGGGCAAGAACCAGATGTACAGCCTACCTTATAGTAGTAAATAAACCCAGCAACACCTCCTATAATGGCACCAATAATCTCGGGAATTGACTTTTTAAGTCTTTCTGTCATCTTTTGAAAGCACGATTCTTTTGTTTCGCAAGTGTTATCCATATGTAAACTATTTTGCAAGGCGATTAATAATTTCTTCCTTAGTTAGATCGGAAGAGC
>JBPXJX010000336.1:0-2662 GCA_051715525.1 Bacteroidales bacterium | reverse complement strand
TATTTCCTTGGATTTCTGTTGTAAAGAATTTTTTGTATTCGACACCAATAAAAGAGCTTCTGAAACTGAGGATATTCTAGACGGTCACTCTCTGTGAAGGAATATTTTCCAGACAGTTTGGTGAATTGCCTGTACTCATTAAATCTATTTTCCCACTTTTCATCGGAAGGAGCCCACGAGAATCCAGCTTCGGTCAATCTACGAACCTTGTCTGATGCAAGAGTGCCTTTGTCCTTGTTCGTTCTTTGCCAAGCACACCATCTTCCTAATTCCTTATTTTCACCTCGAATCCTTGACATGTATGGAGTTCCCTCTTTTTCTAAGTACTCCTTAAACTTTTGAAAGTATATCTCCCAATTGTCCTTAGTACGGTCAATTATTTCTGTAAATAATGATTTCTTAACCTTCTTCTCGAACCCTTCAATTTTGATGATTCGCTCATCTTCTTCACCAACTGAAGTTATTTCTATGCGCTTGGTAGATTTTTTACCTTTTCCAGTCGCAATTCCATTTATTTCTGCCATTAACCTTTCATCATGTTCGCAAAGAGACCTGATGACCGATACCAAGTGATTAAATACTTCGTTTTTTGAAAGTTCTTTTTCTATGTCTTCATCAATGTGGTGAAATAATGGAACAACTATAAACCCTTCCTTTTTCTTTCCAGATGGGTCAATGCGCAATGCTCTGCCTGCCGATTGAACAATATCAATCTTAGATGTTTTTGGGTCACAAAAATAGATTAGGTCAATTGTTGGAACATCAACGCCTTCAGACAAACACCTTGCGTTTGAAACAACGCCTTTAGCACTATTACGAAATTCTTTTAAAACTTTATTTCTAAAGGCGGTTGGGTCTTTTCCCTCCAAGTGCCTTGTAAAAATAGTTTGGAAAAACTTTGAATGTCTTTCGCTAAATTCTTTTGCCCACTTAACGCGTGAATGAAAGGAAAGTGCGTGAAACGCATTGTACTTTTCCATAACATGGTTAAGCGCAAAATTGTGAGCAATGTCAGTAGCTGTGGCCTCACCTGTATATTGTCTGTTGTCGATAAACTTCTTTACCTCTTTGTCTGATACTCCAACTCCAATTATTTTATATTGACATAAGATTCCCTTATCAATTGCCTCTGCAAATGACATTCTGAATGCTTCGCGTCCAAAGATGTCTTCCTGACCCATGTCACAGAGTAACTCATAGTCTTGTCCAAGTTTTGACTTCAATGATTTTGATGCTACTTTGGGAGTAGCAGTCATATAGATTCTTTTCTTAGAAGGAACCTTTTTGTTGTTGTGAACAATAGTAAATGTATTCTTTGCAGCACTTCCAAAAGTTCGATGCGCTTCGTCACAAATGATTAAATCAAACTCCCAATTTCGGATTACTTTAATTGCTTTTGAAACAAGTTCTATAGATTGGTAAGTCGAGAATACGACCGTGTTTACTTCCTGCTTTAAATATGAGGCTAGATCTTTTGGTTTCGTTTCTAAGGGACCACCAATCTCATACGGTTTTACTTCAATGGTATCTTCTTTTTCGTTATCAATATCTTTTTCCGAGCAAACACATACATAGTCGAACTCTCTGTTTCTCTGAGCGTTCCAATCATTTTTTATTTGTCTAAGGAGAGCTAATGACGGGACGAGCACTAAAGTCTTAGTCGCTTTAATTTCTTCTTTAATCCACAATGCAGTAAGAGTCTTGCCAGCGCCACAAGGGAGAATAAGCTGACATCTATCATTCTCTTTTAGGTGATTTATTACCGCATCAATTGCTTTTACTTGATGTTCCTTTGGCCTTTTCTTTTGATGTGGTTTCGGGGAATTTCCATTTGCTACTTCCAATATATCATTAAAGGTCTCGGAACTAATCTCACTTAATGAGTCGTAGCAAATTTGTTCGTAAGAGCTTGTTAGTTTTTTTGCAACGTTTGTGACACTGCTGGCATTAGTAAAAATTAATAGTCGGTCACAATTTTTTGCAAGCCCAAATGCGTTACCCAATTTGTCCTTTGTCCAGTTTAACTCCAATGTTTCATCGTTCTTGAATTTACATTGAACTGCTGCAAACTTGTCGTGGTTGTCTTGAAGAATTAGGTCTATACCATAGTCCTTGTATGGCAATTTTAGCCTGTCCAAAATGCTTGGAGGAACTTCATTGTATAGCCAGACATTTTTGTAATTAATCTTCTGTGTCGGCTCTGTCAAGAAGTAGTATTTAGCAAAGAACTCAAATAGCTTTCCAGCTTGAGTATTCTTCTTTGTCTCGCTACTCTCAACCGTATTAAATCTTTCTAATTCTTTTTTTAAAGAATCCCAATCGTCTGCCTTTCTTAATATGTCAACGATTATTTTTTCTTCTCTCATGTCGAGCGTTGGCGAAATAGTGTAAGGCAAATTTAGGATTGTGGGTGGACTTGCGCGATTTGCCTTACTCTATTTTGCGCGGGTTCCACTTTGTCAGCGCCTTGCCTACAACGTTTGTGTTTATGCAGTGCGGGGAATAGGAGGGCAAAAAAATGTAGCGCAGCGAAATGTTTTGCCCGACCTGCACGTCTCTGTCCCCCGTGACCGAACTACATTTTGAAACATAAACTTTAATTTAACACCAACCCCCCGCATTGCATAAACATTTTGTTGTGCACAGTGCCGCATTATCCAAT
>JBPXJX010000335.1:0-4848 GCA_051715525.1 Bacteroidales bacterium | reverse complement strand
TGGAAGAAGGGACTTATGCCGCCAACAATCATCCCGATAATATATCAGAAGATGTTAAAAATAGCAGGATGGAGGCAATTATGGAGATTCAGCAGGATATCTCCCTAAATAACAATAAAAAGAAGGAGGGTAAAATACTGCAAGTTATTGTAGATAGATTTGAAGGCGAATATGCTGTAGGACGTACTGAATTCGATTCGCCTGAGGTTGATCAGGAGGTGCTTATCAGTATTAGCGGCAAGAAAAAGGTTAAATCGGGTGATCTTATTTCGGTTAAGATAACCCAATCGGAAAACTACGATTTAATAGGAGAGGTGCAATAAAAAAACGCTGCCTTGAGAGCAGCGTTTTGTATCTTAAACTAGTGCTTTTAGCACTTTTATTGCTTCATCGTAGTTTGGCTCTTGTCCAACATTAGGTACAACCTCTACGTAGCGAATAACATCATCTTTATCAATTACAACAACTCCTCTAGCAAGAAGTCTTAGGTCTTTGATTAAATAACCATATTTATTGCCAAAATCTACATCTTTATAGTCTGATAAAGTTACTAGGTTATTAATTCCTTCTGCTCCACAGAATCTTTTAAGTGCAAAAGGTAAATCAGCTGAAATAGCAATAAATGCAACTTTATCGCCAAACGAGCTAGCCTCTTTATTAAATTTATGAGTTTGCATTGAGCAAACACCGGTATCGATTGAAGGAAATATTGATAATAATTTTACTTTTCCTTTAAAATCAGATAGTTTAACAGGCTTTAAACCATTGTCAACTGATGTAAATTCAGGTGCTTTTTCACCAACTTTGATTCCATTGCCAGCAAGTGCAATTGGATTACCTCCGAATAATACTGTACGATTTTCCATTGTTTTATTAATATTTTTTACTTAGTAACAGTCGATAATTAGTTTTGTTTAACAAAAGTGTATTATTCTTCATCAACAACTATATCTGCTTCGCCTTTTGAAATAATCTTAATGGAAACCTCTTCCTTTTTCTTGTTGAAGCCAACGGAAATTGTATCACCAGCTTTTAATGTACAGTTGATAATCGTCTCAGCCATTGGGTCTTCGAGGTACTTTTGGATAGCTCGTTTTAAGGGTCTAGCACCATATTGAATATCATAACCCTTCTCGGTAATAAAATCCTTTGCAGCTGCAGAAAGTTTAATCGTATAACCTAGACTTATAATCCTGTCATACAATCCCTTAAGTTCTATATCAATGATTTTATGAATATCATCTTTTGTTAAAGAATTAAACATGATGATATCATCGATACGATTCAAAAATTCGGGTGCAAAAGCTTTTTTGAGCGCTTTTTGAAGAATATTTTTAGGTACTTCACCTGCTGATGCTTCCTTTGCTGCAGTATTAAACCCAATACCCTGTCCGTAGTCTTTAAGTTCTCTAGAACCTATATTTGAGGTCATTATAACTATAGTATTCTTGAAATCGACTCTACGACCTAAACTATCGGTTAGTAAACCTTCATCTAGTACCTGTAAAAGTAAATGGAATACATCAGGGTGAGCCTTTTCAACCTCGTCGAGAAGCACAACTGAATATGGTTTTCTACGAACTTTTTCAGTCAGTTGACCACCTTCTTCGTAACCAATGTAACCTGGAGGTGCACCAACTAAACGAGATACAGCAAATTTCTCCATATACTCGCTCATATCGATACGGATAAGGTTGTCGAACGAATCGAATAGATATTTAGAAAGTACCTTAGCCAGTTGTGTTTTCCCAACACCAGTAGGACCTAAGAAAATAAACGTTCCAATTGGTTTGCTTGGATCTTTTAAACCAGCCCTGTTACGCTGTATTGCTTTAACAACCTTACTGATTGCTTCATCTTGTCCAATTACTGAACCTTTTAACTCATCGGCCATCTTAACCAATCGAGCGCCTTCGGCTTGAGCAATTCGTTGAACTGGTACGCCGGTCATCATCGCGACAACCTCTGCAACCTTTTCTTCATCAACGGTTTCTCGATGTTTAGTTAGTTCCTTTTCCCATCGTTTCTGTTCCTGATCCAACAGCTCGATAAACTGCTTCTCCTTATCGCGGAAGCTGGCTGCTGATTCAAAATCTTGATTTTTAACAGCTTTTATTTTATCACGCTTGGCTTCTTCAACTTGTTTCTCAAGCATAACAATCTTATCAGGGACCTTAATGTTCGAAATATGAACCCTTGAACCCGATTCATCAAGCGCATCAATGGCTTTATCTGGTAAATGTCGATCGCTAATATAGCGCATGGTAAGCTTTACACATGCTTCAATTGCTTCGGGAGTATAGTTTACATTATGATGTTCTTCATATCGATCCTTAATGTTATTTAGGATTTCTACAGTTTCTTCTGGAGAAGTAGGATCAACCATAACCTTTTGGAATCGACGCTCCAAAGCGCCATCTTTCTCAATATGTTCTCTATATTCATCAAGCGTAGTTGCTCCAATGCATTGCAATTCGCCCCGTGCTAGTGATGGTTTAAGCATATTTGCAGCATCCAATGAGCCTGTTGCGCCTCCAGCACCAACAATGGTGTGTATCTCATCAATAAAAAGAATAACATCGCTAGTTTTTGAGAGTTCATTCAGAATTGCTTTCATACGCTCTTCAAATTGTCCACGATACTTTGTACCTGCAACTATCGATGCTAAGTCAAGCGTTACAACTCTTTTATTAAATAGAACTCTTGAAACTTTCTTTTTAATAATCCTTAGGGCTAACCCTTCAGCAATTGCTGATTTACCAACTCCTGGTTCTCCAATAAGAATAGGGTTATTCTTTTTACGTCGACTTAAAATCTGCGCAATGCGTTCAATTTCACGTTCTCGGCCAACAATTGGATCTAAACGACCTTCCTCTGCCGCTTTTGTAAGGTCAATTCCAAAATTGTCTAGAACAGGGGTGTCGGATGCTGGTTTTCCAGAGTTTTGCTGTGGGCCGCTACGGGGTGCTCCAAATTGACTGCGTTCATCATCATCATCATTATTAGAAAAATCGGCTTTAGATTTTATTTCTGACCCTTCTAGCTCGGCTCTAATTGCTGAATAGTCAATACCTTTTTCAATAAGTAATTGGGTGATGTAATTATTTTCGTCTTTTAATATTGCTAGTAGGAGATGAGCAGTATTAACATTATCGGTTTTTAATGACCTAGCCTCAAGAAATACAAGTTTTAGTGCTCTTTCTGCTGATTTGTAAAGACTTAAATCTTCTTGCTCAGTAGAGTTAAATGCCTGATTTGCATTAAATAGTTTTTTTTCAATCAGTTTTTTTGTATCAGACAAATCAAGCCCCAAGGAAATTAGTATTTCAATGGCAATGCTCTCTCCATCGCGAAGAATTCCTAAAAAAAGATGTTCAGGGCTAATTGAATTATTTCCAAGTCTTATAGCCTCTTCACGGCTATAGGAAAGTACGTCTTTTATCTTTTGTGAAAATTTAGAATCCATAGTTAATAACACTTAAAATTCGATTACTAAAGTAATACAGATTAACATAAAAACAACAAGAAAGTTTAAATTACTTTTTAACGAGTTTTATTAACACTTTTAAGTAAATAAAGGGTCTAAATGTTAATAAAACATTGCTTTTTAATAGTAAAATATTGATATGAATTGAGTACTTTAGCGGGTTCAAAATTGGTAAGTAAATAATTAACTGTAAATAAGCATTTATAAAGATAATATGGCTGAAGGAGAAAGAATTATTCGGATTAACATCGAGGAGGAAATGAAATCTGCCTACATTGATTATTCAATGTCGGTTATCGTTTCCAGAGCACTTCCTGATGTAAGAGATGGTTTAAAACCAGTACATCGAAGAGTGCTGTTTGGTATGTCGGAACTGGGTGTTACTGCCGGAAAGCCCTTTAAAAAATCGGCACGTATAGTCGGTGAAGTTTTAGGAAAATATCACCCACATGGCGATACGTCGGTTTACGATGCAATGGTTAGGATGGCACAGGAATGGTCGCTTCGCTACCCTTTGGTTGATGGACAAGGTAACTTTGGTTCAGTTGACGGCGATAGCCCTGCTGCAATGCGTTATACAGAGGCACGTTTAACCCGAATTGCTGAAGACACACTTGCTGATCTTGATAAGAATACCGTAGATTTCAGGTTGAACTTTGACGATACACTTGAAGAGCCAACGGTACTTCCAACAAAAATACCAACTCTATTAGTCAACGGTTCGTCTGGTATTGCTGTTGGTATGGCTACCAATATGGCTCCACATAACCTTAGCGAAGTAGTTGATGCCATATGTGCGACTATCGATAATCCCGATATTACAATTGATGAACTTTTACATTATATCAAAGGTCCCGATTTCCCAACAGGAGCAATTATTTATGGAACTCAAGGGGTTAAAGAGGCTTATGAAACTGGTAAAGGTAGAGTTGTAATTCGTTCAAAAACCGAAATTGAGCAGACAGAATCGGGTAGAGCAAAAATCATCGTTTCCGAGATACCATATATGGTAAATAAAGCGGAGATGATTAAGAAAATCGCAGAACTAATTAATGAGAAGAAGCTCGAAGGAATTAGCTATATCAACGATGAGTCTGATAGACAGGGCACTAGGGTAGTGATTATTCTTAAAAGGGAAGCAGTTGCGAACGTTGTGCTGAATAATCTTTATAAGCATTCACAGCTGCAATCATCATTCCCAATCAATAATATAGCTTTGGTTGATGGAAGGCCTAAAATTCTTAACATAAAAGACTTAATTACCCAGTTTATAAAACATCGCCATAACGTAGTAATAAGGAGAACCCAATTTGAACTTGACCAGGCTGAAAAAAGAGCTCATATCCTCGAGGGTTTATTAA
>JBPXJX010000334.1:0-1466 GCA_051715525.1 Bacteroidales bacterium | reverse complement strand
TCAGGTTTGCTAGGATCTTCACTTGGGTTGATTATTCTTGTTGTCAGTGGCGATTTTATATCAAATTTTCTTATTGCATTTTCATTTACCAAGCACGCTTTTTGATCGGTTGTATGAGTTTCGTCGAAGTTACGCCCTTGGGAAATAGTCATACCATATGTATCAAAAAAATCGTAATCAACCCATGCAGTTTGGAGTAGATAGGTCTCACCTCCACGGCCTTCCATCATGTAACCATTTTGATTATTATTATGCCCAGGCACTGCAGTGGATGCAGCAACTCTTTCTATTCCAGGAATTGTTTTCAAAGATTCTTTAAAGGTTTGGATCTTATCACCAATCACTTCAGCTCGACGTATAACAAGCAGTTGCTCTTTCTTAAAACCTAAATCCTTATTCACCATAAAATTAATCTGGTGAAACATTATAATTGAACCAATAATAAGAATAATTGAAATTGAAAACTGAAGTACAACTAAAACACTTCGAAGCCTCCCATTTTTAATGCTATTTCTCAAACTTCCTTTTAAAACTGCATAAGGGCTAAATGATGACAAGTAAAAAGCAGGATAGCTACCAGCAAGTAATCCAACAAATATCGAAAGCAATAATAGCAAAGGGATTATAAACCATTCACTTAATAAATTAAATCCGATATTTGCTTTAAGTAAGTTGTTGAAAAAAGGTAAAGAGAAGTAAATAATAATCAATGCCACAAACAATGAGATAAATGAGAGTATCATTGACTCAGAAATAAACTGCGAAACCAACATCCCTCTTGATGAACCGCTTACCTTTTTAATACCAACCTCTTTTGCCCTTTTTGATGCCTGTGCAGTAGAGAGGTTCATGAAGTTAATTGAAGCAATTAGAATAATTAAAAAAGCAATGCTTCCAAAAATGAATAAATACTTAGGGTCGTTGGCAGATTTTGCCTCTTGTGCCACATCAGGATTTAAATGAATGGCCAATAAAGGCTGTAAGTACATTCTATATTTATTTCCTTTAGAGAAGAAGTCATCAAGAGAAATACCTAAATATTTTTGAATTTCAACCCCTACATACTTCCTTAACAGTGCATCAATCTTAACATCAACCACTTTCGGATCGGCATCTGGTTTTAACAAAACATATGTACCAAAACTATTTGATGTCCATTGTGGATCGTTTGCTCTTCTATTAGTAACAAACGAACCAACTATATTTGCATCAAAATGCGAGGTAGCTGGTAAATCTTCCATTACTCCAGTAACAGTATATAAAACTGAATCAGTACCAACTTTTAATGCCTTACCCATTGGGTTCTCGTTACCAAAAATTTTAATTGCAGTAGTCTTGGATAAAACAAGTTTGTGAGGGGCATTTAATGCTCCTTTGTAATCTCCGCTAATTAATTTTACAGTGAATATGTCAAAGAATGATGAGTCGGCTTCAACAAATGCATTTTCAGTGAAACTTTGTTCATT
>JBPXJX010000333.1:0-8129 GCA_051715525.1 Bacteroidales bacterium | reverse complement strand
TGCACTATTACAACAAGGCCGAAGAAACCGTAAACCACAGATGGAATACCTGATAATAGCTCGATTATGGGTTTAAGAGTATTTCTAACCCTGGGGTGAGCAATTTCTGCCATGTAGATAGCAACTCCTAAACCTAATGGGAGCGATATCAGAATAGCGCCTAAACTAACCCATAGCGTTCCGAGAATAAGGGATAAGATTCCCATCTGAGCCGCTGGCTCAGCAGTTGGAAACCACTCTTTACCACCAAGGAACTCTGCTACGGCAATATTATCGGTTGTTACGATTTTGCCCTTAAAATCGCTATGAATGTAACTTTTTGGAATAAATGCAATAATTCCACTTATACTGTCGGTTACATTGCTGAGCAATGTTGGAAGATTTTTCAGGTTTTCACCTATCTGCTCATCTGTGTAGATTGAGTTAATATCCTCAAGGTGAAATAGGATTATTGTATCGCGCGTTCCACCTACTTTCTCCCAGTTTGTTACCTCCTGATCAAATATTAATTTAATTGTTTTAGCATCGAGGGAGCTTATAGGGTTGCTTTTATTTACTGCAAGTACAAAACCATCGGCAATGGGAGAGCGTTTGAAAAGACCCAAACCCTCTTTGAATAGGAAAATAACGATGAGTATTACCGCTAAGCTGGTAATACTCCCGCTAAGAGCCAAAATCCCTTCGATTATCCTCTCGAGAAGCTTTTTATGGAAAGGTTTTGTCATTTGTTATATCTTATTTTTTTCTAACCTATCATTCCGGATGCAGAACCGAAATCAATAATTTGATTTCTAGATTCCTGCCTTCGCAGGAATGACATTAGTGGATTTATTACTTCAATGGTACATAACCAACCTGTTCAACAATCTTTTGTCCTTCGGCTGATAGAACGAAATCTAGGAAAGCCTTTACTTTGCTCTCAACCTTTGTGCTATAGTAGTAGTAAAGAGGACGAACAACTGGGTACGTTTTATTCTTTGCTGTTTCCAGACTTGGTGCGATAAATGTTTTTCCTTTATCGTACGATACTTTTAAGGCTTTTTCGTTTTTATCGAGGTAAGCCAATCCTACGTAACCAATAGCACCTTTGGTTTGACTTACGCTTTGGATAATTGCGCCTGTTGCAGGCATACTAAGCACATCGTTTGCAAAATTTTTCTTACTCATTACATGCTCCTTAAAGAACTCATAAGTACCTGAGCTCGATTCGCGTGAGTAAACGATAATCTTTGCATCGTCGCCACCAACCTCTTTCCAGTTTTTGATTTTACCAGTGAAGATTCCTTCAAGTTGCTCGCGAGTAAGTTGGCTTACTTTATTCTCAGGATTTACAATGACTGCCAGAGCATCGTAAGCGGCAATTACCTCTTTATAGGTAACACCAGCCTCTTGTAATTTAATTTTCTCATCCATTTTAATTTTACGCGATGATTGAGCAAGATCGGTTGTTCCATCGATTAGCGCAGCAATACCTACACCGCTACCACCACCGGTTACTGTTACCTTGTTGCTGCTATTGGCTTTCATATAAACTTCGGCCTCTTTTTGCGAGAGCGGTAACATAGTATCGCTACCTTTAATGCGTTGCGCTTGAGTATTGATTGCAATTACTAGCGCGATTGCTGAAATAATAATTCTTTTCATAGTATTGTGTTTTTATTAAACTCTAATTAAAATTTGAATTGAAGTCTTAGCGTGAAGACATTGTCTTTTAAGTCTTTCGAATAGTTTGAATTTGATTTTGCAAAGTCAGGTTTAAGGTTACTCGATTTCTCGTTAGTAACCATGTCATAGTATGCAGTGATCCTTACGTTATTCGACACTGCGAATAGAACACCAACACCAAGTGTTTTAAATTTAATATCAGCTTCTGTTGTGCCTTTTACGCCGGTTGCTACTACTGATTTACCAATTTCATCGCCTTTAATCTTGGTATTTGGGTCATAAAAATCGTACTTAAGAACCAAAGTTAAAGGGGTACGTGCAATAGTTTGGCTAAGGAAGATATAACCTGCATTGAAGTCTCTGATATAGGAATCAGGAACAGTTGAGGGAGCAGTTACTTTTGTAAAATCAGTCGTTGGGCTGGCAGTCTTTTTGCTTTGTCCGGGCTGAGTTCCATAAACGTATTCGCCTCTTAGGGTGGTTAAACCAATTGCAGTTTCAATGGTTAGCTGTGCATCAAAGCCTTTGTATTCTCTTCTGTGAATTGTTCCAATTGTATCAGTTGCAGGTGTTTTCAAGAAAACTTTTACCCCACCCGATTCCGACATCTTATAAGCATTCGCGGTACCTTGATATACACCACCATTATAGTAAGATACTCCAACACCAAACTTAACGGTTTCGTTAAACACCGATTTTTGTATTCCAATATGGCCAATGAAGTCCTTCTTTTTATCAAATTCAGGGTTGATTCCGTTTCCTGCAAACAAACCGCCTTCTGCTTTGATAAAACTCCAAGGCGATGCCTTGGGCATTTGGAAGGTTAACGATGCCCCCAAGTCCTCTTCGCCAGGGAAAAGTGTTTGGTTAAACCTTGCCCTTTCAGTCGATTCAAGTGATGATGATGAAAATGGAACTTCAAACCCAAATGGGCGGTTGAAAACACCACCAGTTATTGTAAATGCCTGTAAATATGGCTCGGTAAAGTTTAGATATGCGTCTTTTATTGAAACTCCCTTTTCGGTTGCCTCAAGTTGAAGTACATAGTTGCTAAGAGTTCCTGAGTATGCGAATTTGATTCTTCCACGACGAACGGTAAAGCGGTTATCGGTTTTGGCATCGAAATCACCACCCGAGAATGATGCTATGCCCATTGAATCGGCTTTTTGGTACTGTGCTTGGATGTAGCCAGTAACTTTGAACTTCTGCAGCGTTGAAACTGTAGCGTTCATCTTTTGAACATAGGCTGCAAGGGTATCAATAGGGTTTGTTGATTCCTGTGCAATTGCATTCACAGTGAATGCAAGAAGAATAATTGTTAGTAGGTTTAATTTCTTTTTCATAGAGTTTAGTTTTTCCTTTTTTCTCGATACAAAGAAAAACTATCAATATTGCTCTATGGTTACCAGAACATTAACTCTAGGTTAAGAAAGGGCAGGAAATGTTAAGACAACGTTAAGTGATGAGGGATAAACTTGTTTTATAGGACTTTAGTGAGAGTTTGTAGACTTAAAGATTATTGGTTGTTGATGATTTCTAAAACTGATTTAATCTTTTCGATATTACTTTCCAACTGCTTATAATCGGTTTCAGGGTTTCCAAGGGTCATACCAAGTTTTCTGAAGGTCATACCGCTTTCAACTGCGGATGTACCGCTCATGTGAAATTCGGTTGCTCCAGTTTCCATCAAATACTCAATATTTTCAGCATTAATGCCACTCCCGGGCATTATTATGATTCGGCCTTTGGCCGATTTTACCAAATCCCAAATCAGATGAACTCCCTGAATAGCTGTTGGTTGCTGTCCTGATGTTAGTATTCTATCTGCTCCAGTTGAGATAACATCTTCGAGCGTTTTAAATGGATCGTTCGTAAAGTCGAAGGCACGATGAAATGTAAAGGAAAGAGGTTCTGAAAGTTCAACTAACTCCTTGGTGCGCTCAACATCAACATCGCCGCTTGGGGTAAGAATTCCGCAAACAATGCCATCGGCGCCAAGTTGCTTTGCAACTTTAATATCTTCCTTAATAATTTGATACTCCAAATCGGAGTAGTAGAAATCGCCAGAGCGAGGCCTTATTAGCACATTTATTTTGATGTTGAGGTGTTTTCGAGCCAAAGCCAAAAGCCCGAACGATGGAGTAGTTCCTCCCTGCTCTAAATTCTCACAAAGTTCGATTCGTTGAGCACCCGCTGTTTGAGCGTTAATGGCACTTTGCAATGAGTTGGTACAAACTTCTAAAAGCACTTTTTATCTAATTTTAATCGATTTCCAACTATTTTCAATTTCAGGGCTAACGCTAGTTTGTGGATTTTGCTCAAGCGCATTTACAAGAACCGACTTCACCCCAACTTGTTTTTGAATATATTCCGATAGCTCCGAGCAGGAGGAATTACCTTTATCTTCTTGAAGCTTTTTGAGTAGGAAATAGGTGAACATTCCATGACCCTTGTCTTTGTATGAAAGTGCCGATTGCTCTGCATTTGTGGCTGAAAAAATTATAAGATTTCCCTTAATTGCGTCTTGCTTTGGCTTTACCTTTACTCCTCGAGCAGCTAAAAGGCCCTGATTCCTTGCCCCTCCGCTAAAGCAAGCATCAAGGAAAACAAGCACCTTTTTGCTAGGAAATTCAGTTAGCTTATCATAAAGATGGTTTAGGCTTACAGCATATTTTAGATCGGTTCCACTACAGTCTACAGGTATCAGATATGGTTCCTGGGTGCTCATATCAGGGAAGCCGTGCCCAGCGTAATATATATAAATCTCTGTATCTCCTCCTGAGTTTTTAATAATACCATTCATTTGCTCAATCAGCTTGTTCATTTCAACTGTGCGAGCATTTGTTTTAAAAAGAATATTTTCAGAGGGTATTCCTAGCGTTTTTATAGCGTATTCTTTAAACACTGATGCATCTTTCTCGGCAAAAGAAACATTCACCTCCTTATTCAATCCCTCTTGAAACGAACTATAATCCTCATTACCCACTATAAGCGCATAACGATTATCTGCTTTTGAGCCTGTTTCTGGGATATTGTTGTCCACATCAGATGAAACGTAACTTACGGTGTTAACAGGAACAGTAGTATTGTTGGCAACCAAATTTCGAGACGAGGCGCTATTTAGCTTAGCACACAAATTGGTATAATCCTGCTGAATTTTTTTCTCTAGATCATCAACTGCTGATTTTGCAGCCATAAGATAGGATTTTCTTACAGCATTACGCGCTGAATAGCCCCAATATAATGCAGCTGTTCCTTTGCCAGAGCCTGATGATGTGTATTTGCTCAGATATTTATTATTTGAATCATAGATTGATGCTGTAAGTTCCAGCTTCGCAACAAAGGGCACATAAGGAAGTCCTATTAGATTTCCAAGGAATAACGTACCCCCAGAGATTAATGGACCATAGAGTTTAAAGGAACTATATAACTCTGCCTTAACTGCTATACGACCAATATTATCTCCAGATTTTATGACATTCATGGAAAATTCATCCTCTATATGCTTCATAAACTCTTTTTCCTGTATCTTATCAAGAGAGAACTTGGTATATTCTAGTGTACATTCATAACTTAAAGGAGGAAGTAGCTGGTATCCCTTTTCAACGGGTGCATATTGTGCCTCTTTTAAACTCCTACAACCAAACAATACTGTTAGGCAGATTAGAAAACACTTAGCTTTCATTAGCAAATATATTAAGTAAAACCTCTAATTCACAAACAATTAATAAAGATATGCTTTTTTGTAAAAGAATGATTTTTTACTTGTCAATATTCTTCAAAATCGTTTCGCCCATTCCAATGCTATACCCTTCGGAGTAAAAAATTATTTCACCTTTAGCGTTGATAATACTTATCTGAGGGAATTGTGGCCCCGGGTTTTGCCCGCACATCAGGTCAATGGCATTGGTCATATCGCCGGTCGAATCGTAGCCAAAGAAGCAGTTTTTAGGAAGGTTTTTATAGATGCTTGGGCTGAAAGCGCTATTAAGTTTATCTTTTGCAACAATTAGCAGCAAATTGCCACCCCAATCTTCAAAACCTTTCTTTACAAGTTGAATATCTTCCATAAGATGTTTGGTTGGCTCCTTATCGGGGTCAATAACAGCTACAACAATATCTTTACCCGGTCTATTCATAAAGCAGCTAAGCATAAAGTCGATATCATCGAGAGTTTTAAAACCCGTTGATGTTTCGGCTTTTCCAAGAACTCCTGTCTGAACCTCAACTGGCAAAACGATTATTGGTATTGTCACCGATTTACCCTTTTCGACGTTGAAATACTCTATTCTACATTTAACCGAGCCATCGTTAAGTCGGTTTCCTGTCATTAAGCGGTAGTAGCCCTCTTCTAGATTTAGCTTGCAAGGGAACTTTTTAAGTGATTCGTCGAACTCATAATCGAGGGTTGTAAACTGTCCTTTATCCAAGCGAGCAATGGTAAAGTGGGTGTAATACTGAGGGATAAAATTCTTATCATCAGATTGGTTTACAAAAACCACTTCTCCTTTAGGAAGTTCTATTGTTGATTGCTTTTCGAAAAGCACATCAATCCAATTATCACCTTTGAGGTATTGAGGTTTGCGAGTTGCAGGCTCTAAACGCGCAGCAATGCCAACGCTTCGGCAGACAGCAACAAAAAAGAGGTTTCGTGAGTATTTATCTGCAACCTTCATTTCAAATACTCCTTCGGGGTTTAAGGGCACATTGTAGTAGTTGCTAATAGTATCAATTTTAACATTTTGTGCTATCCAGCTGATGAGCGTTTGAGGATTTTTGCGGAACTTTTCAATCTCAGATTTTGTGAATGCTTTTTGTAAGTAGCTACGCCATGTAGTAACAAACTCACGTCCAATGCGAGGTGCAACAATATACTTATCCAAATTTTGTTTCGAGATATTTATATCAACCTTATTGAATTTGTCAATACTTTTAAGATGATCGTTTAGCGTTGAGGCCAGCACATCGTGTAAATCTTTTTCGGAGATATTTCGAAGAATTGCCATGCCATTGGCGGTATCTTTTGGCTCAAGGGAGCTAATAAAATTGTAAATCTCTTTCCAGTTGCCTCTACTATTAACAAGGTAAGGAGAGATAGCTTTTGCCGATAAATTCTTGCTTTCAGCAAGTTTGCGAATGGCTACTGAGTCGATAAAAGTTGATATGTATGCATTACGGATCTCATCCTCCTTTTGCAGGCGAAGGTTATTCTCTGCTGCTTTGACAGCATCAGTTGACTCAACTGATTGTGCAACAGGAGGTATCAAATCAAATTTTTCAACAGATGAGATGTATTCTGGCTTTTTGAGAGTTATGGTTATAGTATCGGTTGCATTACCAGCACATTTCTGATATCCGTAGAACCCATTTTGTGATGCCCAAATAATAAGATCTCCATAGCCAGTTATAGCCGAACATTTACCTTGTTTATCTGAAAACTTAGTTGCTATTGGGTAAAATTCAGCGTAGTTATAGAGCATAAACTCAACCTTAGAATTTGAGATTGGTTTTCCCTTATTATCAATAACTTTTACAGAAAGTTCTTTAGTTCTCGTGTAGTTTATTAGAAGGTTTACGCGTGTAAACTTATCGTCAATCTGCAATTTCTCTTCTGAACCTTGGTATTGGCCAAAAACCACCGTATGGGTCATCATGGCTCGTTTTACAGGAGCAGCAAACCATCCCATGTTAAGTTCTGGCTCAGGTTCACAAGCACCAAGGAAATACCATTTTCCATCAACCCAAACCTCAACCCATGCGTGATTATCGTCGGTATGCGCCCAGCGAGGTGTGTAAACTTGACGTGCAGGAATGCAAACCGCCCTCATTGCAGCAACGGTAAACGTCGATTCCTCTCCACAACGCCCAAGCGCGTTGCGAACGGTAGTAAGTGGTCCAGATGTGCGTTCATCGGATGCTTTGTAAGCAACTTTTTCATGACACCAATGATTTACCTCTAAAGCGGCACTGTACATATTCATTCCTTTAATTCTATCTTTCAATTCGCGATAGAAAACTTGACGAGCTGTATCGGTATACTCGTTATTTGTGCGGTAAGGAAGTACAAAATGTCTAAATATATTTTCAGGAATAGTTTTACCCCAAGGGAATAAATCTCTTGCTTTAATGGCAGTTGTTGCTTGTGCAAGGACATAATCACCATTATGCATAGCCAAATCGCTAAGAGGCATAAACGCATACAGAAATTCCACAGCCTCCTTTTGTTCTAGAGTTAATCGTCCATTTAATACTTTGAAAAGGATACTGGCTCTTCCCTTTGCTAAATCTTTGCTTTTTATAAACTGGGAACGAACCAGCTCTCTGTATTTTATATCAGTAATGAAGTGCTTTTCCTGAGCAAATAAGGATAGGTTAAAAAGAGAAAATAGAAGTGCCCAATGAATAGTTCTAGTTACTTTCATGGCGAAAGGTTTGATTGTAGAAATTGAATAATTTAATTACAT
>JBPXJX010000332.1:0-16218 GCA_051715525.1 Bacteroidales bacterium | reverse complement strand
TTGGACCTTTATCGGCATTTTTAAGGAGCAAGTTTCCCGAAATTAGCGTAAGCACAAGGTATACTAATGGCTCAGCAGTAATTGGAATGGGTGATAAAGCGTTTCGCGAGAATGGCATTGCCTTTACTGATAGCTCATTCTTTGAAATTTTTAAGGCTGATTTTATTGCAGGGACTCCCAAAGAATGCTTAAAAGGTAAACACTCAATAGTTTTAACCGAAAGTACGGCTAAAAAGATATTTGGTAATAACGATTGTGTAGGCAAAAGTGTCCGACTTAACGGTAAGTTGGAGATGATGGTTACTGCCATTGTGAAAGATTACCCCAAAAATTCTAACGTGGAATTTAAATGCTTGATTCCTTTTGTTATGATTCTTGAGTTTGGTACTCAAACAATTGACCATTGGGGCAATAACTCGTTTAGCACATTTGTAAGACTTAACAATGCTAACAATATTGGTGCATTAGAAAAGAATATCCAAACAGAGGTAGTGAAAATGGGTACTTCAGAGTCGACCTCATTTCATCTTTTTCCTCTTGAGAAAGTACGCTTATATGATATTGATCCTGATGGGTTTGGGATGATGACTTTTATTACAATCCTTATATCCGTTGCAGGATTTGTTTTGGTGCTTGCTTCAATAAACTTTATCAACCTAATTACTGCACGTGCTGCAAATAGGGCGAAAGAGGTTGGAATTCGTAAAGTTATAGGTTCTTCAAGAGGTCAGCTCGTTACGCAATATTTTATGGAGTCGTTTTTAAGTACAATTTTGGCTCTATTGGTAGCAATTCTTCTAGTTGATTTAGCTTTACCTACTTTCAATTTAACTTTAAAAACAGAGTTATCTTTGAACCTCTCCAATTTAGGATTTTGGTTTAAGATACTAGG
The DNA here is from genome assembly GCA_051715525.1 of Bacteroidales bacterium. Lineage (GTDB taxonomy): Bacteria > Bacteroidota > Bacteroidia > Bacteroidales > Tenuifilaceae > UBA8529. The sequence continues at coordinate 15,326 of JBPXJX010000332.1, read as the reverse complement.
TATTACAGCTATTGTAGGGTTAGTTTCTGGAGTTTACCCTGCGTTTGTACTATCGTCATTTCAACCTGCGAGTGTACTTAAGGGGGTGCTTAGAATGGGGGCAAAGGGTGCAGGATTTAGAAAGGCTATGGTTATCATTCAGTACACCATTACTATATTTTTGGTCATTGTGTCATTCTTTATGTTCAAACAGCTCGATTATATCAATAATGCAGATGCAGGGATGTCGCGAAAGAATATGTTAACTATTCCCTTTAGAGGCGAGATGCAACCAAAGTACAAGAGTTTTAAGGCAGAGTTAGGAAAAATTCCTAACGTTAAATATGTTACAAGCGTTTTGCATCTACCTTTTAGAATATACTCATCAACCAGTAATTTTACTTGGGATGGGAGGGACACCACTCAAAGCTACTTATTCTCATTTACATACGCTGATGAGCATTTAACCGATGCAATGGAGATAAAGATGGCAGAGGGTCGATTCTACTCTTCTGACTTCCCATCCGATACAGCAAGTATTGTAATTAATGAAACAGCAGCCAAGATTATCAATAAAAAGGAGATTTTGGGGCAGGAAGTTAGATTTTGGGGAGTTAAGAGGAAAATTATTGGGATAATGAAGGATTTTCACTTCACCCATTTTTCAGGAAAAATTCAGCCTCTATTTATCTATTATACCCCTGATGGTGAAGAAGTTTATAATATCATCATTAAGGCTAATAATGAGTTTGATGTACAAACTATGAATCAAATTAAAAAGGTTTTTTCCGATTTCTATCCCGATTATCCATTCGAATCAACCATGCTTGAGGACGATTATCATAGGATGTACTCATCGGATAGGCAGATAAAAACCATCATAAGCCAGTTTACGCTTTTTGCAATACTTATTTCGTGTGTTGGGTTATTGAGCCTAGCCGCTTTTATCGCTGAACAGCAAAGGAAATCTTTGGTGTTAAGAAAGATTCATGGTGCTTCGTTAATCAGGATTTTATCAATTCTGCTTGGAAATTTCACCAAATGGGTCCTTATTTCTGGCTTAATTGCTATACCATTGGCTTACCTGGCAATAACAACAATATTTAGGAATTATGCTTACCACACAGAAGTTTCGTGGTGGATATTTGTACTGGCAATTTTGGCTGCTCTAATAATTGCTGCGTTAACTGTACTTTATCAAGCCTTTAAAGCCGCAAAGATTAAACCTGTTGATGCGTTGAGGTTTGAGTAAGCGATTTTTGTTTGTAATAATTTTTTAAATTTTCATTAAAATGATCAGTTTGGATTAATGGTTGATAAGCAAAAATCAAGCTATTAATCTAAATCATAACATTTCAAATTTTATGGAAAAGTAGGAATCAAAAGAAATAGGATATTATTATTAACCCTATTCGCTTTAGCAATCTTAAAAACATTGCCTTCTTAAGCGCATAAAAGGTTGAGGAGATATAATATAAGTTAGATTAATAGAACTTAAATAATTAAAAATCCCCCATTTTGATAAAAAATGGGGGATTTTGTTTATTTCAATAACCAGTTAGTCCACGTTTCTTCAACTGTAGGGCTAAAGTTTAGCTGTGGCGTTTGAATTTTCCCGCTTAGCGCAGTCTCTTTCTTAACGTTGTTTATTATATAGTTTGCAAAATCTTTATAGTTGATATCCCCTTTGGTTTCTTGCAGCTTCTTTAGTAAGAAATAGGTCATATACCCATGCTGCATTTCGCGGTAAACACCCGATGACTCTTCGCCTGTGCTTGATGAGAAAACAACCATATTCCCGGTTACGAGATTTTCCTTTGGTCGTACTTTAACCCCTTTCATGGCAATTAAGCCTTGATTTCTAGCACCACCACTAAAGCAAGCATCTAGAAAAACGGTTACTTTCTTCGATGAAAATTCGTTCAACCTATTATAAACGTCATTTACCTTTATTCCTTGGGTTACATTGGCTCCGCTAATATCAACAGGAATAAGATAAGCTTCCTTAGTTTGCTCATCGGGCAAACCATGGCCTGAGTAGTAGAATATTAGCTCAGCATTCCCTTCATCTATCTTAGCAAGATTAGTTAGCCAAGCAATACCTTGACTCATTTGACCTGCTGTGGCATTAACAAGAAGTTTAATCTGTTTCTCAGGAATACCAAGGGTTTTTGCACAGTATTCTTTAAAAATTTTTGCGTCGTTGGCCGCAAAGTCAACATTTACTTCTGTTGAAAGGGAGGTTTGATAAGAGCTGTAGTCCTCGTTACCAATAATTAAGCAATAGGTGTTTGTTTTTTGTGTTGATGTAACCGGAATATTGGTATCAACCTCGGGTTTTCCCAGCACAATCTTATTGTTGCTATTGCTCGATGTGTTTTGGTTTGTTGCAACATTCTGGTTTGGAATATCAATCTTAACATCGTCGTAGTTGAGCACAAACTTGGTAGTGGGGTCATAGTTCTCTTGCTTTGTGATATCATATTTGTAAACCTTTGCATTAACAGGGTTTGCAATTTCGACGTAGCTTAGTACCCAAGCATCGTTTTGAATGATGTAGTTGGCTTTTGAAAACTTTAATTTGCTTTGGTTTTCCTTAAAGGCAGGAGCCTCAGGAAGTGGAACCTTTACAATAGCCACATCGCCGGTAGAGTTATAGTTAATCTTAAAAGTTTGACTCTCGGCATCATATTTAGCAAGTGTAAAGCTGTTGAGATTGGCATCCGCCATATGCTGTTTCTTGAACTTATCAAGCGATTTTTCGGTAAGGCTCGAAACCATTGCATCGCGCTGATTCATCCTGTCGATATACTGCTGGTTGGTTTCAAACTCGCCTTTTTCCTGCCACTTAGCAAGCGCAACCTTTACTTCGCCCTTAATTACCTCCGATATGCTACTAATAGTTAAATCGTAAGGGATGCTATACTTGGCTATAAGGTTTTTGAATGAAGGCTTATACTTTATACTGTTAAAATCAGGATCCTCTTGAAACCATTCATAGTTGTTATAGCCGTTTTGGAATGCCAAATCGAGATAGCGAATTGCCTCATTTTCGTTGCCGAGTAAAGAGTGAAGACTGGCCATGTTATAATACTCGCTTTTCTTTTCTGTAGCCTTAGCAATTCGTACTTCCATCATTGAAAAAGCCTGCTCTACATCTCCTGTAAATGCCTTAGAAAAAGGTACGAAAACCGAATTATTTTTGTCTTGTTCAATTACCTTTTGAAAGTCGGTGCTAGCTAGGGTAGGCTCATTTAGGTTGAACCGATATACCTTGCCACGTTTGTAGTAATAGTAAACAGCCGATTGCTTTTTAGCAGTAGCAAGGTTTATACTAGTTGTGTAATCGGACACAGCACCACGATAGTCGCCCTTTTTCACCAAGAAAGCAGCTCTTTCGCTATATCTGTATGAGGTGGGACTATACTCAATAGCCGTTGCATAGCACTCTTTCGCCTCACCAATTTTATTTAAGCGTCCATTGAAGTCGGCCATAGTTGAATAAACGGATGCAATGTTTGAGCTATCCTTACCATAAAAATTAACAGCTGAAGAGAGATCCTCAATTGCCTTAGGATATTTTTTCAAGTTTGCATAAGCGCGAGCCCTATTCCAATATGCCAGCGCATAATCATTCTTATACTGAATGGCACGGTTGTAAGATTCGATGGCGTTATTATTATCATCCAGCAATCGCTGATAGTTTCCCCTATTGCTGTAAAGAGTAGATAAGCTGCGAGTATCATCCTGATACAAGGATATAGCCTTGGCATTATCATCCAATGCTTTGCCAAATTCTTTCGCATTACCATAGCTAACCGACCTGTTCCAATATGCACTTCGTTTATCGGGTTTCAAGGCAAGGCAAGAGGTATAGTCCTCTATTGCTCCCTTGTAATCCTCATTATAATTTTTGTGAATGCCTCTATTCTCGTAGAGGTTACTTAAACTCTCGCTATCACCCTGATAGGCTACAATAGCCTTATCGTCATCAGCAATAGCCTTTTCAACTTCACCTAAGTTGTAGTAAGCAATTGCTCTATTCCAGTATATAGTTTTTTTACTGGGATCTGCCTCCAAAGCCTTTCCATAGTATTCAATACTGTTTTTATATTCGCCCAACTTGCTAAATTTAAACCCAATATTTTCATAAATGACAGCTAAAGACATCTTATCGGTTTGATAATAGCTTGCAGCTGAAATATAATCATCAATGGCTTTCTTAATATCATCCATTTGGGCATAACAAAAAGCCCGCCCCCATAAATCAAACCCTGTTGGTTCAATGGCTATTGCCTTAGAATACAAGTTAATAGCTAATTGATAGTTCTTGTTATCCTGAGCCTTTTTTGCATCTGCGCTAAGTGAAGTTCGATCCTGTCCGTTTGCTGATAAAAAGAATAAGAAAAAGATAGTTGAAATAAATAATAATTGTTTCATTATGAGAAAGTTGAATTTACCAATAGTCTAAAATAGAGAGTCATCAAAAATTTAAATTAATTGATTTTAAAAGTAACAAAATGTTTTCATCGTGTTTTATTGTCACAAAATTATTTTAATAAAAAACCCTTATAGTTTTAACCATAAGGGTTTTAAAAATATTCAGTTTTGCCTATTTCCCGCCTGCTTCCAAATTCTCAAATAAGTATCTAGTTAGCTCGTTATAAAGGTGAACTGTTGTTCCTTTTCCTTCGCGAATGCTATGTGTACGATTGGGGTAAACAAGCATATTGAAATGCTTATTGTATTCGATTAGCTTATTGAAAAGCTTCTCTGTTCCTTGATAGTGAACGTTATCATCGCCAGTTCCATGAACAATAAGTAGGTTACCTTTTAGGTTTTGAGCAAAAGTAATGGGTGAGCCTTGCTCATAAACTTCGGGATGCTTTTGGGGTGTGCTTGTAAAACGCTCTTGGTAAATTGCATCATAAAGGCGAATATCTGCTACTGGAGCAACTGCCATTCCTGTTTTGTAGATATCACCAAAGCGAAACATTGCGTTTAGCGTGGCAGAGCCACCGCCGCTCCATCCCCAAATGGCATAACGATCAGGATCAACAAAACTATATTTCTTTCCAACTTCTTGTGCAACCTTAGCCTGATCGGATGAGTTTAAAACGCCAATTTTTAAATACATCGATTTACGCCATTCGCGACCTTTTGGAGCTGGAGTTCCTCTATTATCAAACGACATCACGATATACCCTTTTTGGGCTAACATTAAATGCCATAGGTATTGATTTCCACCCCAACGGTCGTTAACGGTTGTGCCAAATGGTTCGCTGTAAACGTAGAATAAGACTGGGTATTTTTTGTTTGGGTCGAAATTGTAAGGTTTAATCATGAAACCATCAATATCAACATTACCATCAATTGTAACCTTAATCTGCTCAACTGGAAGTTTTTTAACTTTCTCGTAATTTGCTTTTAGCTTTGCATTATCAACTAGTTGCTTTGCAATCTTATGGTCGGGAAGCGATACTAGGTATACTTCTGATGGATTGTTGAAGTTTGAGAATGTATGTATTGCCCATGTTGCGTTTGGTGACAAATCGTAATTATTTGTTCCATTGTACTGAATTGGGGTTAACTTTTCGGGTTTGCCTTTTCCATCCATTTTTACTCGCCAAAGGTATTTTTGAGCTGCATTATCGGGCGATGCTATGTAGTAGATATATCCCTTTTTATCATCAATTAGTTTAATCTCAATGATATCAAAGTTTCCTGATGTTATGGGTTTTACAATCTTACCATCGCGCGATACTTTATACATCTGTCTCCAACCCGAACGCTCACTAAGCCAAGTAAATGATTTACCATTTTCGAGCCATTTTAGGTCATCTACTACATCAAGCCAAGCGGCGTCAGTTTCGTTAAGAATCGGAGTTAAATCACCCGTTAAAGCGCTTCCGTAAAGTAGTTGATTTGTATTCTGATCGCGGTTCATGTACTGCATAATAATCTCCTCTGATGATGCAGCCCATTCCATTCGCGGAACGTAATTGTTACGAGGATCACCCTGCAGCTTCATCCAAACAGTATTGCCTCCTTCAGCGCTAATAACACCAACTTTGCAGGCCGATAAAGTTTGGCCTGCTTTTGGGTATTGAACGGGAATGATATATGAGTAAAGAGAGTCGGTATTATTTATCATATAAAAGTCGCGAACGCCCGAAGCATCAAGTTGCCAGTAGGCTATTCGCTTGCTGTCTGGACTCCAACGGAAACCATCCCGGCAGTCGAACTCCTCCTCATAAACCCAATCGAAAGTTCCATTAATCAGCGTGTTAGATCCATCAGTTGTTAGCGGTCTTATCTCATTGCTTAAAAGATTCTCAACATAAATATTATGCTTTGAAACGTATGCGGCTCTTTTTCCATCGGGCGAAATTTTTGCAAACATTAGGCTCGATGCTGGAAGCGATTTACCCAGCTGATTAAGCGATTTTGATGTTAAATCAAGAACCCAGTAATCGCCTCGTGTATTGTAACGCCATACTTGACGACCATTGGTAAAAATCATAAGTTTTGTTCCATCGGGCGACCATGAGTAATCCTCGATATCAATTGGTTCGTTTAACCCTTTGGGAGTTAAATCTTGAGCTGTAGCAAGTACAACTTTGTTTCCGGTTTTAGGATCAACCTTTACAATATCAAAACCATTTTTAATTGTAGCTGATGCTTCGAGAGATGTGTAACCATTGCCATCGGGTAGCCACTGGAGTGAGCCACCTCGTTGGCCTCTGAACTCAGGCGAGTTAAATATTCTATCGATGGTGAGTAAACCTTCGTCGCTTTGGGCGAAAGCAAAAAGCACCATCATTGTAAGATAGATCAGGGGAAATAGTTTTTTCATAGCTCTATAGTTTTATTAATATGTTTCATGGGTTGGAAGGGTAAAGATAAAACAAAAAAAACCGTCCCAAGTTTACTTAAGACGGTTTTAGATGAGTATCGTTTAATCTACTATTTTGTTACAAATTGCTTTGCATAATACTTAGCAGTAAGCTTTTCACCAGTGGCACGTTTAATCATATCATTCCACTGATATAAGCAACCTGGCATGAATACTTTATCCTTTAAGTAGTTTCCAACCTCAGGATGGTTAACGAAGCTAACATTCTTATAATCGGTATTCTTCAATACATTGTCAGAGATGTGGTAGAAAAGTTGTGAAGCAAGCAGTTCGCCCATTAGGTAGTTGTGATAGTAGCATGGGTAAAGGGCAACGTGTATTTTGGTTGACCAATCGGGCTCGTTACGTCCTTCGGGTTTTTTAAGCATTTGATATTTTTCAACTAAAGTCCACCAAAGTGCGTTAAGATCTTGATCTGGATTAGCATACATCTCTTTCTCGAAACGGTACATTACCTGTGCCCAACGGCTAAAAGTTAATTGCTCAAGACGTAAGGACTTTGCACAAGTTTCAGCAATTTTCTCTTTTTGCTCAGCATTGATAAGGCCCATATCGAGCATCCATTGAGGGTTAGTTGCACAACGACCCATTATCATTGCAATGGCTTCGGTTGTAAAGGTGTGAGCAGCATCACGAAGCATATATGGTTTCTGTGGATCGTAGTACTTTGAGTAAACACCATGACCATACTCGTGAAGCATGGTATTCATCCAGCCCATGGTTGGTTTTACATTGCAAAGTACTCGTACATCGCCGTTACGGTCGATATCGGTGCAGTATGCATGTTGGTTTTTGCCTGGTTTCTCGAAAAGATCTGAGTTTTTAATAATATCGTCAACGTTTAGGTTGATTCCGTTATAGTATTTTGATGTTAAATCAACTAAATCTTTGTCTTTGTAGAATTGGTCAAGGTCAACCTCGTAGATTTTCGGAGCCTCTTGGAAATACCTATTTTGATAATGCCAAGGCATCAGTTTTTCCTTAGCAATACCATATCTTTTTGCAAAATAGCTGTCGATATCGCCTTTTAATTCAGCAAAAGCACCTTTTGTAAGGCTATCAAGCTCATTGAAAAGGGCAAGTATTTCAGCAGGGTTTTGCTCTGAAAGGGTCATGTTCATTGTGTGGTAGTTCTCATAACCTAACGATTTTGCTATTTCGTTGCGAACCTTTACAATAGCAATAACATCATTTGCAACCTCTTTGCCAATAGCTTTGTGCGCTTTCCAAGCAGCCTCGAGTTCTTTCGAATTCTTTGAAGTTGAAAGGATTTCTTCTATTTCATTGTCAGAAACTTGCTTACCGTTTAAATCGGCTCTGAATTTTGAATATTTCTTCTCAAGCTCAGCTTCCATTTTGATTCTTTTCTCAAGTAGCTCTTTGCTTACCTGATTGCGCAGGAATGCTGGATATAAAACCTCCATTTGGCGGAAAAGAATAGAATCTTTAACTAGACCTGATTCTTTAATCTCTTTAATTTCAGCAAAAAGTGCTGCATCAGAGAAAAGTTTCACAAGCTTTATTTGTGCATCTTCTGAGCGTTTATAATCCTCATTTTTAGCTGTGATTGAAGCATCCCAGCTGGCAATTGCTGCCTCTTCAGATAAAGGTTTTACTTGTGCTTCGATTTTTGCAATAAACTCGCGTAGTTTATTTTCCATTTTTTCCTGTTTTGATGTACACGAAATAAGCACCAATACTGCTACTGATGCTAAAACTGAAAGTTTAATTTTAGGATTCATATTAAGTTTTTGTTTTGTATTTTAAAAGTTACAAAGATAGTCGCATTGAAGTCACACAACTATGATTTTTTTCATTTCAGAAATTTAACTACAAATTATCGCCCTTAACCCTGCTCCACATGTCAATAATCTGATCGTTTTTATCAAGAAAATCGTGTAAAAGAACGCATCTGCTTATTACGCTACTATCTGGATATTGTATAGGATTTAAATGTAGTTTACTGTTACCTGGCCCAAAGAAATAGCTGAGGTTAACTGTTTCGGTTAAAGTTGAATCAGATTGAGCTTTTATAATTTCTGGGCTTGCCACTGCGCTGCAATATCCGCTAATATCCATATTTAATAATGCAATATTCGATTGGCATAAATAGTTTAGAAAATAGCTGGCTGCTTTCACGTTACGAGCATATTTTGGGATAATCCAACCATCAAACCAAATGTTGCTCCCTTCATTAGGGATTGAGTAGTTAAGATTTACTCCAACCTTTGATGCCTCATCAATAGCCCAAACCGCATCACCACTCCATGCATAATTCATAAACATTTCGCCCTTAGTCATCATCTCTTTACCAAAATCAGCTTCCCATCCAGCAATATTTGGTTTAAGAAGTTTAAGTTGTTTCTCAACCATTGCAATGTCCTCATTGGTATGGTCGTTAGCAACGCTATTTCGACTCCTTTTTCCAGAAACGATTTCGGGGTAGAAACCATAAATGGCCGCCATATTGTATATATCCCAATAGTGGTCTTTCATAAGAATCTTTCCTTTGTTCTTTGCATCCCAAAGGCAAGCCCACGATTCAACCTCTTTTTTCGATACCTTATCTGAATTATAAAGAATACCAGATGTTCCCCACATGTAAGGAACCATGTATTCTGCGGCTTTCTTGCCCGGAACGCTAAATGCATCTAATTTTTCGCGTAAAAAAGGGGATATGTTACCCAAATAGTTAGGTGTTTTTCCAAAGTTTTGATCAATTGGAAGAAGTAGCTCCTGCTTAAGCATTCTTTCAATTAAGTATTGGGTAGGACAGGCCAAGTCAAAATCCTCTTTCCCCATTACAATTTTTGTGTACATCACCTCGGGCATATCAAATACCTGATAAACAATCTTAACATCCTCGCCAGTTTGCTCTTTGTACCATTTTGGGAACTCTTCAAGAAGACTCTCATCGATATAATCGGCCCAGTTGTATATTTTAAGTATCTTTTTACGCGATTCATCTCCCTGTTTACAAGATGTGTAAAGACAAACAGCAATTATTACCAAAAGTATTGATAGTATGCTTTTTCTGGCTTTTTTGTTGATGAATGTATTCATTTTCTCTAGTTTTTAGGTTGTTTATCTTAATAATGACCTGATGTTTACTTCGTTTTTTTTGCGACTCGGTGGTTAATGATTATTAAAAGAATTAATGCAACAACAAATATTATTGCTGAAAGAGGTCGAAGTTCAGGTGTTAGGCCACCTCGTCGAGCATCGGCATAAATATAAGTTGATAACGTTTCGAGACCCTCATTGCCTATGGTGAAAAGAGTAACCACAAAATCATCAATGGAAAGGGTAAAAGCAAGAATAAATCCAGTTATCATTCCTGGCTTAAGTTCGGGAAGCAAAACTTTTCTTAAGGCAAGAAAAGGAGTTGCTCCTAAATCGAGTGCTGCTTCGTAAAGGTTGGGATTCATTCGGCTTAACCGTGGAAGTACGCTTAGTACTACGTAAGGAGTACAAAACGTAATATGGGCAAGTATGACAGTAGTGTATCCTTGCGAAATACCTAAGCTAACAAAGAGCAGGAAAAGGGAAATAGCTGTAATTATATCAGGATTTAAAATAGGTATGGTATTGATAAACTTTACAGCTCTTTGGGTTCGAGGTAATAGGTTGTATATTCCAATTGCAGCCATTGTTCCAAGTATTGTTGATAGAAATGCTGCAACTAATCCAATAATTAGCGTATTCCAAATTGCGTTAACAAGTGAATGATGAACTCCTCCTTTAAAAATCGAAGCATATAGATTAAGCGAAAAACCAGTCCAGTTACCTAAAACTTTTGATTCGGTAAATGAAAAAACTATGATAATAAGAATGGGAGCATACAGCATTAGTAGCAGAAACCCCAAATATGATGATGTTAGTATTCTTTTTATCATATTAATGTCCCTTCATCAGCTGCTTTTGAGTTACCATTAATTTGCAACATCGATGTGGCACCAACAAGTATCAGCATAATTAGCGATAGGGCTGCACCATAATTCCACATTCCGTAGTAAATGTTTTCTTGTAAAGTGGTTCCAAAGAGCTTAATATTATTGATTGTAAGAAGTTCAGCAATGGCAAAAGTTGATATTACAGGCATAAAAACCATTATCACTCCGCTTGACATACCAGGTATTGACAAGGGTAATATCGTTTTTACGAAAACCTGAATGGGATTTGCTCCTAAATCCTGTGCAGCCTCAATTAAGTTACTATCCATCTTTAGCAGAACGTTATAGATGGGGTAGATCATGAAAGGTAAAAAGTTGTAAACCATACCAAATACCAGGGCTCCTTCACCGAGAGGTAGTTTAAGAAAATCGAAAAGGGCAACTGTTGCCAAAGTTCTAATCAAAAAATTGATCCACATTGGGAGGATGAAAAGCAAAACAAGTAACCTCGATTTACTTGGGTTCATCTTGCTTAGAATGTAAGCTGCTGGATATCCTATTATAAGGCAAAGAATGGTTGTAATAAATGCAATAATTATAGAATATATAAGTGTGTGCATGGCAGTTGGTTGCTGCCAGAACTTTTGAAAATTCGATAGAGAGAAATGCCCTTCGATATTGGTAAAGGAGTAGTAAACAATCAACAACATTGGAACGAGGACAAATATCAAAAGGTAAACCATGTATGGGATTGTCCAGTTACGCCGTTTTCCAAAAAAATGTAAAAACCTCTTTAACACTTTCTGAGGGATTAAATAGTTTCTAATTCAATTGATTGCGGCATAATACTTATGCCAACTCTATCGCCATTATCCCATATATCACTTGTATCAATGAAAATATTTTGGTTATCGGTCGTGGTTACAGTAAGATGGTAGTGATTACCCTTATATAGGATAAAATCAACAACCCCTTTTAGCATCCCATCATCCTCGTTATCGTGTAAAACAACATTGCTAAAATCAACTTTAACCTTTACATCAGTATCAATACCAAAGCCGTTGATTTTATCGCAATCGAAGTTGTAGCCTAAGAAATTTACCTGTGTACTGCTAATAATATTTCCATTAAACGAGTTATAATGACATTCTTTCTTCATTACCTGAATATCATTAGGTTTTACCCTTAATCCTACTATTTTACCAGGCTCAAAGCTATGGTAATCTTGAATTAGAATTTCAAAACCTTCGGATGTAGTGACCATCATTTCGTAATGCACACCTTTGAAAATGCACGATGTAACCATTCCGCTGAATTGAGCTGCATCTGACATTTCGAAAATGTAAATATCTTCGGGGCGAACAACCACATCAACCGGTTCGTTTGGTTCAAAGCCTTTATCAACGCATTCGAATTTATGGCCTGCAAATTCAACCAAGCCATCCTTTATCATTGTTCCATTAAGAATGTTGCTTTCGCCAATGAAATCGGCCACAAACGAGTTTATTGGCTCGTTGTATATTTCGGTGGGAGTACCAATTTGTTGGATTACTCCATCGCGCATAACAACAATCTTATCGCTAAGGGTTAATGCCTCTTCCTGATCGTGAGTGATATAAACAAACGTGATATTTAACTTTTTGTGAATTGCTTTTATCTCCATCTGCATATCCTTTCGCATCTTCAAATCAAGGGCAGCCAATGGCTCGTCGAGCAGGAGAACTTCAGGCTCGTTTACAATTGCCCTCGCAATGGCAACACGCTGCTGCTGACCGCCTGAGAGGGAATCGACATCACGGTTCTCATAATCAGTCATAACCACCATCTTAAGAACCTGCTTAACCCTTTTTTCAATCTCAACCTTTGGTAACTTTTTAAGATTTAGGCCAAACGCAACATTATTATAAACATTTAGGTGTGGAAATAGGGCATATCGTTGAAAAACAGTATTCACAGGGCGCAGATGGGGTGGGATAGAGGTCATGTCCTTATCAATAATGGATATTTTACCATCTTGTACTTTTAAGAATCCAGCAATTAAACGCATTAACGTTGTTTTACCGCAACCCGATGGACCAAGAATTGTAACAAACTCGCCTTTTCCAATTGTTAGATTGATATCCTTAAGCACTTCCTTATCGCCAAAGGAATGTGAAAGATGTTCTATTGAGATGATACTGTTGTTATTGGTTTCTCCCATGTGTTAAAGAGACTAAGCTTTACGTAATACAATAGCAATTCAATTTGAGTTGATAAAACTACAAATTATTGCGAATAGTAGCTTGAAAAATGGTGCAGATTTTAGACCTAAATAATCAACAGTTTAGTAACAATTTTTGCTAAAGTGAAGTTGTTAATTAGAAGCCAAATAACCTCTTTTTTACTAGAAAGTTTTGTTCAATTGCTATTAATCTCTTTGAGGTGGTTGGCCGGTTGCAAACCTTAAGAACCCGGGATGCAAGAACCTATCTACTCTTTTCATGAATCTCCAATTTGTTGTATTAATTCGGTATCCTAAAAAGAATTGAACAGTTCCAGAGTTTAGTAAAATTTGTGAGTCATTCCGCTTTACAGTTCCAGACTCGATGTATGAATTTAGTCCCCAATAGAATTTATCACCATTTCTTCCAACCGAAACCCTTAATATGTTACGCATTGCTATTTCACCAAACTCTTTTTTTGAGCCATCTATCGATGAATATTGAGATACTCTTTGTAATGAAATACCAGGATAGAGTGTAAATGCAATAAAGTTTTTCTTGAAAATTGTAAAAAGATGTGAGTATCCGAATGAGAAACCGATATTTGAAAAGACAACGCTATTTAATTCTAACTTTGGATCTACATATGTTTTAATTGCTTTTGGAACAATTGAAGTATCGGACCCAATACCATTTATTGAAATAAAACCTCCAATCATCCAGCTGCCCCCACTACGGCGCATGGCTCTTGTAAATGAATATGCAGCATTTGGAGAGTACCTATCTGGTCTAAAAATATATGCAAAAGATCCTGCAATTGATACAGTTTGAAGGTTAGGTGCTTGAGGGTATGGCGAACTGCTATTCCAGTTGTCGATATAATCTTTGGGGTTGTTTAAGTAGAATCCTTTATAGCTTTTTAAAGTTAGATCAATCATTAACCTTCGTAGAGTGTAATGGGTTTCAAAATCAAATTTCTGAGTTTTGCCGTACTTTCTAGTATCCTCATCGGTTGATGGAAGAGTAAAACTAACTCCTAACCCAATCCAAGAGTAGGAAAAACCAAATCCGAAAAGCGATTGCGGATTAGGCTTAAAGAGCATGTTGTCGGATATATCTGGATTTCTTATTTCAACCTGAGAATAGTTAGGGCCAAGTTTTGTATAAAAGTGGATATCCCTTGGAAAATTTTTTACACGAATAGAATCTTTACTACTACCATAAATATTAGTGTAAATAGCTATAAATAGGATAGTTGAAAATAATACTCTCATATTAAACTTTGATCTAGACTGTGAAGCCAAAATTAACCATTTTTAAATTACATAAACTATTTACACTTTTGCATGACTTTTTTTAAATCATATTTCCTTGTTTGTATTTATTAATCAGATATATATCAAAAAAAAACATTTTATGAAACGCATTACAAGAGTTTTTCTGATAGTTATTGCAATCATTCTCACATCTAAAGCAATTGCTCAAGAGCAACCAAAACCAAAGTTTGAGTTTAAGCCTTATGGCTTTATCGCTTACGATATTTTTGTTGATACTTATAAATCAAGCGATTCTCGCGATGGGGAGTCTTATATGTATCCATTAATGCCTGTTTTTGATAAAAATGGGGAGGATTACAACAAGAAAACAATGCTCGAAATGACAAATTTTACCTCGCGTTTAGGCCTTAAAATAGCTGGGCCAGATGCTATGGGTGCAAAGACTAGCGGGCAATTTGAGATGGATTTCATGGGAACAAAGTCTGATTTCCAACTTTTTGCATTAAGACATGCTTTTATCAATTTAAAATGGGAGAAATCTGATTTAATAATTGGTCAAACTTGGCACCCAATTATTGTTAGCGAGATGATTCCTAATACCTTATCTTTTGGTGCTGGGATGCCTTTTCATCCTTTAAACAGATCGGCTCAGATAAGATACACTTATAATGTTTCTCCTCTTTTCCGATTAACAGCAGCTACAGTATTTTATGGTGGTCATAAGTCAACTGGCCCTGCTGATGCACAGAGATATTCTAGTAAACCTGATATTCATTTACAGCTATCTTATGGAAATAGGAAAGAGTTTTTGGCAGGTGTTACGGCTGGGTATAAATGGCTTTCTCCTAGATTAGTTACTGCAAATAACTTTAAAACCAATAAAACCATTGGCTCCTATGATGTTCATGCCTTTGTAATGTTTAAACCCGCATCAACAAGTATTAAAGCTGAAGCTATTTACGGGCAAAATCTTACCTATCTTTCTATGATTGGAGGATATGGCATTAAGGGTTATTATTATACAAATCCAAATAATATACCTGATGATTATAGCTATACA
>JBPXJX010000331.1:0-1643 GCA_051715525.1 Bacteroidales bacterium | reverse complement strand
AAGAAGCTTCAGATGGCGATAGCGTATTGCCCGGACAAGCGCTCATTGCTCCTGGAAATTTTCATACCATGCTAAAAAGAAGTGGTGCTCGGTATTATGTTGAGGTTAAGGAAGGTCCATTAGTTAATCGTCACAGACCTTCGGTTGATGTGCTGTTCAGGAGCACAGCCAAGTATGCCGGGGCTAACGCAATAGGAGTAATCATGACTGGCATGGGCGACGATGGTGCCAGAGGATTACTTGAGATGAAAGAAGCTGGTGCAAAAACAGTTGCTCAAGATGAGAAGAGTTGTGTGGTTTTTGGGATGCCAAAAGAAGCTATAAAACTTGGCGCTGCAGACAAAGTATTACCGTTAGATAATATTGCTTCCTATGTAATCAAGCCTATTTAGAAATTAACTTTTTAACTAATTATTTATTCCAATAAAACAGTTCAAATCTATTAGTTCTTAAAAAAACTATACTTTAGCATCAACAGAACTAAAAAATATCTATTTTTAGTCAAATTTTCGACTATTATGGATCGTGAGTACTCTAAATCTTTTGTGGTAAAAAATACCCTTTTAGGGTTCGCTGCTGGATTAGCTTTTCTTTTCTTAATATACTTATTTGAAGCATTCGACTACAGTATAGCTCTCGATTTTTCGGGTATTAAAGAGTTGCATAGAATAGAACCAGTTCTCTATTTCTTAGATCTCATTCCAGTCATAGTAGGGATTGTTTCATTTTACTCCTTTAGAGGTTTATCAAATTATAAAATAGAACTTACTAATAACCTTGAGACTGAACAAAGCCGCCAGCGAAAACTATATCGATTTGTTGAGAAACTTAAAGCAGGCGATATTGAGGCTGATTACCAGTTTGATGAATCCGATGTACTTGGAAAATCAATAGTTAACCTTCGAGATAATCTTAAAACTAGCAAACTTGAGGAAATAGCCCGCAGGCAGGAAGACGAACAACGCAATTGGATTGCAGAAGGAATGGCAAAGTTTGGTGAAATCCTTCGCTCGGATAACGATAACATGGAAGAGTTAACCTATCAGATTATCCGAAACTTAGTAAAATATATTGACGCCAATCAGGGTAGCATCTACTTATTAGAAGATCAGGATGCTGGCGATAAGCATTTCATTCAAACAGCATGCTATGCATATGATCGTCGAAAATTTGCCGATCAACGGATAGAGTGGGGTGAAGGTTTAATAGGCGCTTGCGTGCTCGAAAGCCAAACAATTTTTTTAAAGAAAGTTCCTGATAGCTACTTAAACATTACTTCGGGTTTAGGAAAAGCCAACCCACGATGTTTACTTATTGTTCCCCTTAAAGTTCGCGACGAAGCCCATGGTGTATTAGAGATCGGCTCGTTTAACTACTTTGAGCAATTTCAAATCGATTTTATTGAGAAAGTTGCCGAAAGCATTGCTACTACTATTTCAACTGTAAAAATAAATCTTCGTACATCAAAACTGCTTCAAGAATCGAGAAGTCAAGCGGAAGTTCTTTCCGCTCAAGAAGAGCAAATGAGGCAGAATATGGAGGAGTTACAAGCTACTCAAGAGGAAGCCGCAAGCCAAGCTGAAAAGTTTATCAGCTTTACAAATTCGGTAAACCATACTCTAATTCGTGCCGAGTATGATATA
>JBPXJX010000330.1:0-13125 GCA_051715525.1 Bacteroidales bacterium | reverse complement strand
TTAACCTAAGATTTGGGTTCAACTTCTTTATTGGCTGTAACGATAAAAAATCGAAAAAGGATTATAAGATTTCGAAAGGCTCTGATTGTGGTTGCAATTGGTCGCCTACTCCTCCTAAAAATACTGAAAAACTCACTGGAAAAAGAAGTAAGTAGATTTAAACCGCTCCCTTTTTCCCTTTAAACACTTTTATTTTCTGCGCATTTTTGATTCATATTGTGATGAATTTTCTACCTTAGCAGTAGACTTATCGTCAAAGTTGAATCTTTATGCTAGTTAAAACCTATGGTAGCGCTGTGCATGGCATTAAAGCTACTACTATTACTATTGAAGTTAGCGTTGGTCAGGGTGTAAACTTTTTTCTAGTTGGTTTGGCCGATAGCGCTGTAAAGGAGAGTCAGCAACGCATTACTACAGCGCTTGAAACGCATCATTTAAAAATGCCTAAGCGCAGAATTGTCATCAATATGGCCCCTGCCGATATTCGTAAAGAGGGATCGGCTTATGATTTGCCTTTGGCTATTGGGATTATGGCTGCATCCGAGCAAATAAAAAGCGATCGTTTAGCCGATTTTGTGATTATGGGCGAACTCTCACTCGATGGCGGATTACAACCAATAAAAGGTGTTTTGCCAATTGCCATTCAGGCTCGAGAGGAGGGTTTTAAAGGAATTATCCTTCCAAAGCAAAATGCTCGAGAGGCTGCAGTAGTTAATAATCTTGAAGTTTATGGTGCGGAGTCGATAAAAGATGTAATCGATTTCTTTAACGGTAATAATGAGTTAGAGCAAACCATTGTGAACACTCGCGATGAGTTTTTTGCTCATGCAAATGCATACGATGTTGATTTTAACGATGTAAAGGGTCAGGAAAATGTTAAGCGCGCGTTGGAAGTTTCAGCCGCAGGTGGGCATAATATTATTATGATTGGCCCTCCCGGTGCAGGAAAAACAATGCTAGCTAAGCGCCTCCCAACAATTATCCCTCCATTAACTCTTCGCGAAGCGTTGGAAACAACTAAAATACACTCCGTAGCAGGAAAAATTGATCGTGACACATCACTAATGACTCGCAGACCTTTCAGGTCACCTCATCATACTATTTCAGATGTTGCTCTCGTAGGTGGTGGACAATGGCCTCAGCCGGGTGAAATCTCTTTAGCACACAATGGAGTGCTATTTCTCGATGAACTCCCAGAGTTCAAACGCACTGTGCTTGAGGTAATGCGACAACCTTTAGAAGATAGGGTTATCACTATCTCAAGGGCCAAGTCTACCGTTGAATACCCGGCCAGCTTTATGCTAGTATCATCAATGAATCCTTGCCCTTGTGGTTACTACAATCACCCCGAGAAAGAGTGCGTATGCTCCCCTGGAGTTGTTCAGAAATACCTTAATAAGATATCGGGCCCTTTGCTCGACAGAATCGATATTCATGTTGAGGTGGTTCCTGTTCCATTCGAGAAACTCTCTGGCGCTCCTCCCACTGAGAATAGCGAAACGGTTAGAGAACGTGTCGTTAAAGCACGACAAATTCAGGAGGAACGCTTTATCGAATGGAAAGATGTTTATTGTAATGCGCAGATGACCTCAAAGCTGATTCGCAAGTTCTGTCAATTGGATGATGCTGGTTCGGCATTAATAAAAAATGCGATGGAGAAGCTCGGTTTATCTGCAAGGGCCTACGATAGAATTCTGAAAGTATCTCGTACAATTGCCGATTTAGAAGGAGTTGCTAGTATCAAAGCAGAGCATCTTGCTGAGGCCATTCAGTATCGCAGCCTCGATAGGGAGAATTGGGCGGGGTAATAGAATTTCTTTAAAGTCAAACTAAATAATTGGAAATAAAATATATAAAATCTAAATAAGAGTTTATTGGTTGATTATTAGTGGTTTAACTAGGGTGTAAAAATCCTTTGCACGGTAAACATAATAAATGTAAGCTTTTCATCAAAAAAAATTTTCTAAAAATAAAGATGCTTCCCGATTTTCTATATCGAGAATAGTTCTATTTTAGCCCCGCTATTTTTAATAAAATGCTGATAACTATCAATCAGTATGATATTTATGTTTTTTCGACACTTTGTTAATGACGAGGGTTGTATTAAATGATTTCGTAAAGAGGCAGGTTTCGTTTTTTTTTTAACTTTGAGAATTTTGTGTTGAAAAGTAAAATTGATCAATATAAACCATAAATTAAACTAAATATTAACTAATCTTAGAAAGGGAGAAAACATGATTCCAAATGTATTTTGGTTAGTTCCTGCAGGGTCAGCCTTGGCGCTATTCTTTGCTTGGTACTTCTTTAAGGAGATGATGAAGGCCGATGAGGGAACCGATATGATGAAAAAGATAGCTCTGCATGTTCGCACAGGAGCTATGGCTTATCTAAGGCAACAATACAAAGTTGTAGGTATCGTTTTTGTAATTTTAACTTTGATTTTTATTCTTCTTGCCTACGTTTTGAAAATCCAAAACCCTTGGGTGCCTTTTGCATTTATAACTGGCGGTTTCTTTAGTGGATTATCAGGCTATTTTGGAATGAAAACAGCGACCTATGCTTCGGCTCGTGCTGCTCATGCTGCCCAAAAATCGCTAAACGATGGACTTAAAGTAGCATTCCGTTCAGGTGCCGTTATGGGTTTGGTTGTAGTTGGTCTTGGTTTGCTCGATATTTCAATTTGGTTCTATGCCCTTAACTTTATTATTGGTGCGCTAGATAATACAACTAATGCTGTTATTGCTAGCGATCCTTCAATGAAACTTATTATTATCACCACAACTACTCTTACTTTCGGTATGGGTGCTTCTACTCAAGCTTTATTTGCTCGTGTTGGTGGTGGTATCTTCACTAAAGCTGCCGATGTTGGCGCTGACCTAGTAGGTAAAGTTGAAGCTGGTATTCCTGAGGATGATCCTCGTAACCCTGCTACCATTGCCGATAACGTAGGCGATAACGTAGGTGACGTTGCTGGTATGGGTGCCGACCTTTACGAGTCATATTGCGGATCAATTTTATCTACTGCAGCTCTTGGTGCATCAGGCTTTACCTTGGCTGGATTAACCGCTGCAGGGTTTGTTTATACTTCAGAACAGGCTGCAACTATCCAATTTAATGCTGTAATTGCTCCAATGCTTATCGCTGCTGTTGGTATAGTTCTCTCTATTATTGGTATTTTTATGGTAAAAACAAAAGAGGGCGCTTCTCAAAAACAGTTGCTTGCAGCATTGTCTCGCGGAGTGAATGTTAGCTCGGTTCTTATCGCTGCATTCTCATTCTTAATCTTATGGTATCTTGAGTTGCCAAACTATATTGGTATTTGGGCATCAATGATTGTTGGTTTAGTTGCAGGTATTGGTATTGGAAAGTCAACCGAGTATTATACTTCATCAGCCTATAAACCAACTCAATCTGTTGCTTCTGCTTCACAAACTGGACCAGCAACTGTTATAATTAATGGTATTGGAATCGGTATGATTTCTACTGCAATTCCAGTGCTTATCGTTTCTACAGCAATTATTCTTGCATTCCTTTTTGCTGCAGGTTTTAGCTTTGATAGTATTAATATGGGTCTTTATGGTATTGCAATTGCTGCTGTAGGTATGCTTTCAACATTAGGTATAACCTTAGCAACTGATGCTTATGGTCCTATTGCTGATAATGCTGGTGGTAATGCCGAGATGAGTGGCCTAGGCCCAGAGGTTCGTCAACGTACAGATGCATTGGATACATTAGGAAACACAACCGCTGCAACGGGTAAGGGTTTTGCTATTGGCTCTGCAGCATTAACAGCTCTTGCGCTTTTAGCTGCGTATATTGAGGAGATTAAAGTTGGTTTAGCTCGTATTCCTGAAAAGGCACAAGCATTTGCTGATACTGTAGGTAAAGAGATTCATAATGCTGGTATTATCGATATCATGCATTACTACCATATCGATTTAATGAACCCACGCGTACTTGTTGGCGCTTTCTTAGGTTCAATGGCTGCATTCTTATTCTGCGGGTTAACAATGACTGCCGTTGGACGTGCTGCTCAAAAAATGGTTGAAGAGGTTCGTCGTCAATTCAAAGAAATTGCAGGTATACTTGAAGGTAAAGCAGAGCCTGATTATGCTCGTTGCGTTGAAATTTCGACTAAAGGTGCACAGAAAGAAATGCTATTCCCTTCATTATTAGCGATTATAATTCCAATTATAGTTGGAGTTTTATTTGGTGTAGCGGGTGTTATGGGACTGCTATTAGGTAGTACTGCTACTGGCTTTATCCTCGCAATCTTCATGGCAAATGCCGGTGGTTCATGGGATAATGCTAAGAAGTATATCGAAGAAGGTCACTATGGCGGTAAGAGATCAGAGGCTCACAAAGCTGCTGTTACTGGCGATACCGTTGGTGATCCTTTCAAAGATACATCTGGACCAAGCTTAAATATACTTATCAAACTTATGAGTATGGTGTCAATCGTTGTGGTTGGTGTTACACTTGCTTATGCGTTGATGTAAAATCTTTTTCAATAATAGTTTAAAGGCCGAAGAAACTCTTCGGCCTTTTTTCTTGCTATCTATTGTAAACTTCAATTACCTTTATTGATAATAATAAATACAAACTTTAAATGAAAAGGTTGCTAACTATTATTGGCTTACTGGCTAGTTATGTTGCTTTTAGCCAAACAGATTCGGCTAGTATTCGATTTGTATATCTTTTTACTGGCCAAAAAGTAAGTTCTGATTTGGTTGAATATAGAGATCAATTTATGGGGAGTGGCTACTTTATGGTTGGTAATGAGCGATATAGTGCCGATTTAGTTAAGTTTTACAGAGATGCATCTGGCTTCTACGCCAATACAATGAAGTTAAATGTGACAGGGAAATCTGTCTTCTCGAAAAGAATAATTAGCGGAAGGGTGAGCCTTTATGAGCGGGTAAAAATGTATACAACACCTAGTTACATTGACGCATCTGGTTCTTATAACCCTGGCGCATCAAGCAAAACAATAAAAAATTATTATAATAAAGGCTTTGGCGATCTTAAGATGGCTACTTATCATAACCTTAAGATTGATTTGGCCGACAGTCCGGAAAGCCTTGGGTATATAAAAAAGTACAAAAAGTATAAGAATGTACAAATTATCTTATCAATTGTTGGTGGGGCAATGATTGCAACAGGCGTAACATCTTATTTTATGAAAACAAGCGATGTTGATAGAAATGTTCCTGGTTACAAGGAGCCTAATACTACCCCGAATATGTTAATTGCAGTAGCGGGTGGAGGCTTGGTTGGTTTTAGCTATTACCTTTCTTTCCCTAAACGTGATAAGCTAAAAAAGGCCATTGATGCCTACAATTGGTGAAAATTCTACTGATTGTATTCTACAATCTCCCCGTTAACAATTTTAAAAACATTCCAAGTATCGCCTTTATTGGATGTTGGTATCTGGAATACGTTTAATAGCCTATTGTTTCCATAAACCCAAACGGTTGCCTTAGAGTTGTAGAGAGGATAGGTTGATGGATTCTTTTTGGATAAATATTTAGTAACATAAAAGAGATATTCACTCTCTAAATCAATTAGTGATACATTTATCGATTCAGGGCCATACCCATCCATATCATCACGTTCAAGTTGACCTGTACCATCATTTAAAACCCTAGAATACCGATAGCTAATATGAAACGATTTTTTTTCGGTGAAATGAGCATCTAAATCCTCAGGCAGCTTATCCCACGATAGCACAAATCGATAATGATTATCTTCGAGCAGTGGAGAAACCATTAACCTATTGCGTTGTATCGTTTCGTAAGCAATTTCGATTCTGTAAATAGCACTTATAAAACCATTTTTTTGAAATATGACTTTTAAAATTCCATTAGGCTGCTGGGGAAATGTAACCTGACCTACATTGTCTGTTGTGAAATCGCCAACACTTTCAATCATTATTTTTGCATTAGGTACTGGTTCCCCTGTAGTTGCATCGACAAGTTTGATTTGCAATTCTTTTCTAACAGACGAACTATCTGCTTGTTGTGCGTTAATTGAAAGTGATATAAATAGGAGTAAAAAAGTTAAATAAACTTTTTGGATTTTCATGTAGGTTGTTTAATGTAGACTCATGACAATAATAAAAACGAAAGATTAAGATCTTTTGTTTATCTCATCTCTAATTTTTGAAGCTTTTTCATAATCCTCGTTCAAAACGGCCTCTTCAAGTATCGTTTTTAGTTCTGAAAGCGACATTTTAGCGTAAAGCGACGAGTCAACGCTTTCCTTTTTTTCACTGGCAGAAACTTTCTCAACATCGTCTTCTGTTCCATCAAATTCAAGGATAATACCCGCTTTATCGATTATCTCCTCTGTAGTGTATATTGGGCATTTAAAACGAAGGGCTAAAGCAATTGCATCGGAAGTTCTAGCATCAATATATACCTCTTTTTTGCCATTGTCGCAATGTAATTTGGAGAAGAACACCCCCTCTTCAAGTTTGTATATCTGAACTTCGATTATCTCAATGGCATACGATTTTGCAAAGTTAAGGAACAGATCATGGGTAAGTGGTCGTGGAGGAGTGAGCCCTTCAATTTGAATAGCTATTGATTGCGCCTCAAACCCACCAATAATAATAGGAATTCGCCGCTTGCCCTCTTCTTCGCTAAGTACTAATGCATATGCTCCTGACTGTGTTTGGCTGTAAGATATTCCTAAAACGTTCAGCTTAACTTTACCCATACTGCTATATTCATTATCTATATCTTAATAATACAAACCTAATCGAATTATGTTTAAAATACAAGGAAAAATAGTAAAATGGAGATTGAAAAGAGTTGAAGAATAAAAATGATTCTCGAAAAACAATGAAGTTTTACAGAAATAATTACCTTTGCCGCCTCGAATTAATAAGGGCTTTGATAAAAATGAAAAAAATGATTGATAATTCTTTGCGAATTATCATAACTTTTATACTTTTGCAAGCCCAAAAGTGTTGAACAAACATAAAGAACTAAGATGTACGCAATTGTAGATATAGCTGGTCAACAGTTCAAAGTTGAAAAGGACCAGAAGGTATTCGTTCACCGTCAGGAAGGTGAAACCGGAGCTGAGTTAAGTTTCGAAAAAGTTTTACTTGTTGATAATGATGGTAAAGTTACTATCGGTGCACCAGCGGTTAAAAACGCTAAGGTAACTGCTAAGATACTTGATCACGTTAAAGGTGACAAGGTTATCATTTTCAAGAAAAACAGACGTAAAGGGTATAAGCTAAAAAGAGGACATCGTCAAAGCTTTACTCAAATTCAGATTCAAGAAATCGTTGCATAAACATTCAAAATATTAAGCAATGGCACACAAAAAAGGAGCCGGTAGTACAAGAAACGGCAGGGAGTCGCATAGTAAACGACTTGGAGTAAAATTGTTTGGCGGTCAAACTGCCAAAGCAGGGAACATACTTGTTCGTCAGCGTGGAACTGTTCATAATCCAGGTGAAAATGTGGGTATGGGTAAAGATCATACACTATTTGCACTTGTTGATGGTGTTGTTTCTTTCCGCAAAAAAGCTGATTCAAAATCATTCGTATCAGTTCTTCCAGTGGAAGAATAGGGATATAATTTTTTTTACTTATTTTAGTCTCCTGTTCTAGCCGTTTTACGGCCAAGTTCAGGAGACTTTTATTTAACATCACTCAACCTCTCAAATTATGTTAACACTCAAAGTTATTCGCGAAAACAAAGAGGAAGTTGTAAAGCGACTTGCAGTTAAAAATTTCGATGCAAAAGAGATAATTGAAAAAGTTATCGCTCTCGACGATGAACGTAAAGCCATTCAGTTCGAATTGGATAATAACCTTGCCGAGCAGAATAGCATTGCAAAACAAATAGGCAAACTATTTTCGGAGGGTAAAACTGAAGAGGCTAATGCAGCAAAGCAGCGTACTGCTGATTTGAAGGAGCAATCAAAAGGGTTGTCGCAAAAATTAACCGAGGCTGAAAAGAGTTTAAACCTTACCCTTGTTAAGATACCTAACTTACCTCATGCTTCTGTTCCTATCGGTCATGGTGCTAATGATAATGTTGAGGTGCGTAGCGGAGGCCAAATACCTGCTCTTCATTCTGGTGCGCAACCACACTGGGAGTTAACAAAAAAGTACGATATAATTGATTTTGAACTTGGTGTTAAGCTTACAGGCGCTGGTTTTCCTGTGTATAAAGGCAAAGGAGCAAAATTGCAACGAGCGCTAATAAACTTTTTCCTCGATGAAAATACTTCAGCTGGCTATCAGGAGATCCAACCACCATTAATGGTTAATGAGGATTCTGGATATGGTACAGGCCAACTTCCTGATAAGGATAGCCAAATGTACCATGTTGGACTCGATAATTTTTATTTGATTCCTACTGCTGAGGTTCCTGTAACTAATATTTATCGCGATGTGGTTTTAAATGCTTCACAATTCCCAATTAAGATGACTGCATATACACCTTGTTTCCGTCGCGAGGCTGGTTCTTATGGAAAGGATGTTCGTGGCTTAAATCGCCTACACCAATTCGATAAGGTTGAAATAGTTCAGTTTCAGCATCCTGATAAATCCTATGAAACTTTAGAGGAGATGGTGTTGCATGTTGAAGGTTTGCTTAAGAAGTTAGAACTTCCGTATAGAATTTTAAGACTTTGTGGCGGCGATATGAGTTTCACATCTGCATTAACCTACGATTTCGAGGTGTATTCAGCAGGGCAGGAGAAATGGTTGGAGGTTAGTTCAACTTCAAATTTTGAATCATTCCAGGCAAACCGTATGATGCTTCGTTATAAAGAGGATGGCGATAAGAAAACCCAAATTGCACATACTTTAAATGGTAGTGCTTTAGCTTTACCACGAATTGTAGCTTCAATTCTTGAAAATAATCAAACCCCTGAAGGCATTAGAATACCAAAGGTGCTTCAGAAATTCTGTGGGTTTGAGATGATTGACTAATAGAGATTATAATAATACAAAAACCCGTCAGATATAATCTGACGGGTTTTCATTTTAGAAGTTGATTTTCATTGAGTAGTTTACAGGTACAGCTTTCCCTCTTTGTATTCCTGGTTTCCATACCTTCAGCCCTGAAATGATTGTAATTGCTTCTTTTGCAGATTTCTCATTATCCTTTTCAAGTGCTTGAACGTTAGCAATACTTCCATCAGCCAATACGCTAAAGCCAACTACTACTTTCCCTTTAGTTTGGTTTGACTGAATAGATTTTTGGATTTTCTTTGTGATTTCCTGAGCTAGAGCATAATTGCCCCCAGGATAATCAGGTAAAGCTTCAATTACAACAAAAACATCTTCATCTTTTGTAGAGTTCTTCTTTTCTGAGGATGCTACTGTAGTTGCATTCTGAGTTGGCTCTCCTTGTTGTAGTATCTTATCAATTTCCAGATTAATAATCCCCTTCTTTAATGTAAGGGTTGTTGATAAAGTACCATTTTTATTATTATTTAATTCAATATCTCCAAAACTCTTTACTACTGAAGTAAAGCCCATGTAAGAGATCACTAATTTATCGGTTTTTGTCATTTCTAATGAGAACATTCCGTTTTTGTCAGTTACAGATCCCTCGTACTTATCATAAAGCACAACAGAAGCACCTTCAAGTGGAGTACCTTGCTCATCTGTTACTTTGCCCTCAACTTTGGTTTTTTGCTCATCATTACTTTGGAAAGCATTACTCGCTATATCCTTTTTAGGCTCCATTACATAAGCCGGTTTAGCGAAAACTGCTAGGAGAACCATAATTGCTGGTATTGTCCAAATCAGTTTAAACGCTCTGTTTTTTGAAGTTTTCATCTTAGTCATCATACTCATACGTTTTTTATTAATGGAGTAGTTTAGGTTGTTGGTTAGCCCAATTACCTGCATCCCCATAATTTGATTAATAAGAATTGCTTGGTACTGACCAACGCTGAATCCCTGCGAAAGAACTCCTTCATCGGCCAAATACTCATGGTTTTGTTTGATTGAGCGCTCATATAACCAAACAAAAGGGTTAAACCAGAAAATAACAGTAAGTAGTTCGATTATAAAAAGATCGAACCAGTGATGCTCACGAATGTGCACTTTTTCATGAGCAAGTATATTTGTTAAATCGGGTCCAAAGTGAAATTTAGGATTAATAAAGACGATGTTGAAAAATGAGAAGGGTAATCCGAATTTATTATTCTCGATTATACTTAATCCATTAATTTTTTTAATTGTAGTATTGCTTTTTATTTTAATCAATACAAAACTTTGCCACAAAAGCCTTAAAGAGAAGATGGATGCTCCTGTAATATAGGCAATAATCAAGATATCTTGCCAACTAATACTCTCAGATTTATTAATGCTCAGATTATTACTTTCTATTAGGGTACGAAAGTTCTTGTCGATTTCAGTAAATATGTACCTCGAGTTGGAAGTGGAGATGTGAGTTATAATATTAATAGTAATAATAGGAAGTATTAATGATAACAATAAACTTCCAATAAGATATACCCTATTAATCCTAAAAGACGTATCTTTTCTTAATGTAAAAAAGAAAATCAAGTAGAATATTACGATTCCCAGAGAAGCTTTCAGAAAGTAAAGAATAATTTCATTCATGATTTCAATTATTTTGGGTTTTCCTTCTTTAATTCTTCTTCAGTCATCCTTATCATCTCCTCGAGTTCGGTAATGCCAATATTATTTTCACGAGCAAAGAAAGTAGCCATTTTAGGGAACGAACCGTTGAAGTAATTTTTAAGTAGACTTGAAAACTGTATTTTAGTATACTCTTCTTTGCTTACTTGAGGTTTGTAAAGGTGTGTATTACCAATTTTCCGTTTTGTGACAAACCCTTTATTTTCTAAAACTTTAAATACTGTTGCCACTGTTGTATATGCAGGCTTAGGGTTGTTAAAGTTATCCACTACATCTTTAACTACACCTTCGTTTATATCCCATAGGATTTGCATTACCTGCTCTTCTGCTTTTGTAAGTTGTTTCATTTTTCTTAAAAATTTTCTACTACAAATATAGTATTTAATTTTAATAAATACTATAAATATAGTAGAAATATTAAAAATATAGTAGAATGATTTGTAACTATCAGAAATACAGCAAAAAAGCAGGAGGAGTTATCCTCCTGCTTTTTTGCTTATCATCTTTATTTGCTTTTTAACCTTTTACTTAAACAACATTTCGCTTAGTTCAACCATCTTAATGAAATCGGCGCGATAGCCAAATTCGTCCTTGCCCGAAGCGTCTTTTGCTCTTTTATAGACAGTTGCAAATGATGCTGTGCCCTTGAATTCTGATTCACGAAGAAGCATTCCAAATTCAGCTACTGAAGATGCAAACCTGATGTTATTTGTTGCTTTTAGCTCATTATTGCTGACCCTTTCGGTAATTAGCATACTTGTATCACCATCGGGCTTTTTGTAACGAACCTTTACAGTCATCATGTTATTACTTTCGTTGGAAACTGATTGCTTTTGGTATTCCAAAGGATCAACATTAGATATTACTTCATCAGAATTCGAAGGAATTATCTCGTAAAGGGCAGTAACTGTATGACCACAGCCAATTTCACCCGCATCTTTCTTATCGTCGTTAAAATCCTCCTTGTTTAATAAGCGGTTTTCGTAACCAATAAGCCTATAAGCCTTCACTTTATTAGGGTTGAACTCTATTTGAATTTTAACATCTTTAGCAATTGTATAAAGGGTTCCCCAAAGTTCGGTGCCGAATACTTTTTTAGCTTCTAATAGATTATCAATGTAAGCGTAGTTTCCGTTACCAGCATCAGCTATTTTTTCCATCTTAGAATCTTTGTAGTTTCCCATACCTACGCCAAGAATAGATAGGAATATACCATCTTTACGCTTCTCTTCAATCAGTCTGACCATTTCGGCATCGCTGCTAGCACCTATGTTAAAATCACCATCGGTTGCAAGAATTACCCTGTTGTTGCCCTCTCTTATGAAGTTCTGCTTTGCTATTTTATAGGCTAGTTCAATACCCTCGCCACCTGCGGTTGAACCACCCGCCTGAAGCGTTTCCAGCGCTGCAATAATCTTCTCCTTCTGATTACCTGGGGTTGATTCCAATACAACTCCTGCAGCTCCAGCATAAACTACCATTGCAATTTTATCTACAGGCCTTAGGTTTTCAACCAAGTATTTGAATGACTTTTTAACTAATGGGAGTTTGTTAGGTTCATCCATTGAACCCGAGACATCAAGAAGAAAAACTAGGTTGCTTGGAGGAATTTGCTTGTCGCTTAAATTTTCGCCTTTTAATCCAACTAAAACAAGGTTGTGTTTCTCGTTCCAAGGACATTTGTCGCCTTCAATTGTTACAGAGAAAGGGTCCCCGTTTTTTGGTTGTGGGTAATCGTAATCGAAATAGTTTATTAGCTCCTCGATACGAACTGCGTCTTTAACTGGTTTTTGGTTTTGAGTTAAAAATCTGCGAACATTAGAGTATGATGCTTTATCAACATCAATGGAGAAGGTTGATAATGGGTTGCCGATTACATCTTTAAAGGTATTTTCGTTGACTACATCATACGATTCGGTGTTGAATTCTTGAACAGAATATCCATCTTTTTTACATGCTTTATAGTATTGAGTCCCTGAGGCGCTTACAGAGGCTGGCGATTCCATCGCTAAACAATAAAAAACCTCATTTTCCTTTACTTCACTTACATCATCCGAAAGAACAAGGCTGTCAACTTGTACTGAAGGCTTGAGGTTTACCTTAATATTGAATGTTTTGCCATTGGCAATAGAAATGCTCGTATTCTCATATATATCAAACCCTTTTGCCATTACTTTTAAGTTATATATCCCTTGCTTAAGTGATAATGAGAATGTACCATTACTTTTTGTAGTAACGCTTACGGCTAACTTTCCCTTTTGGAAAACCTGAACATTGGCACCTGAAATTACGGTCCCTGATGAGTTGTCAATTACTGTACCCCAAAGTATTCCAACCTGGGCATTTAAGTTTGATGATGCGCTTAAAAGCATCATTCCAATTGCTGCAATAAAAGTTTTCATAACGATTGTATTTAAGTTTAACATTTGTTCGTTTTACAAGTGGATACAATTGGGTGGAAAATTCCATAAATGATATA